>CAZTEH010000040.1:0-32317 GCA_964612345.1 uncultured Oscillospiraceae bacterium
GGATCCATTTCAAGAATATCGCTGAGGAGCATGTTTTCGGTAATCTTCATAATAAACCTCCTGTTTCTCATTTCTCATTGATACGGCTTTTGTCAACAAATCTTGTGTATTTTCCAAGCCAGGTAAGTTCAACGCTTCCTGTTGGTCCGCTTCTCTGTTTTGCAATATTTACTTCGCATATATTCGGCTTATCTGTTGTCTCAGGGTTATAATATTCATCCCGATACAAAAACATTACGATATCTGCATCCTGTTCGATCGAACCGGATTCACGCAGGTCGGAAAGGATCGGTCTGTGATCCTGTCTCTGCTCCGGCGCACGGGATAATTGGGATAAAACGACGACCGGGCAGTCCATTTCTCTGGCAAGCTGTTTTAAGAATCGGGAGAGCGCGGTGATTTCCTGCTGTCTGCTTTCCGATCTTCCCTCGGCGGACATGAGCTGGAGATAATCAATGACCACCATGTCCAGTCCCTTTTCCGCCTTCAGCCTTCTGCACTTGTTTTTGATTTCCATGGCAGTAATGCCCGGCGTGTCATCTATGTAAATGCTGGTCCTGGAAAGGGTATCCAACGCAATGTGGATCTGATCCCAATCCTTTCTTTCCAGATTTCCTGTTTTCAGCTTCTGCATTTCAATTCGGGATTCCATGCTGAGCATTCTCTGTCCCAGCTGATCCCGGGACATTTCCAGACTGAAGATCAATACTTTCGCTTTTGCCTTTATCGCCGCATGCTGTGCAATGTTCAGGGCAAATGCGGTCTTTCCCATACTCGGTCTTGCCGCCAGCATGATCAGATCGGACTTTTGCAACCCGGAGGTCCTTGCATCCAAATCGATAAACCCGGTCGTCAATCCGGTAATATTTCCTTCCAGCTTTGACATCTCATCGATTTTCGCGATGTTGTCCCAGAGGACATCCTTGATCAGCGCAAAATCCTTTGTCTGCCTTGACTGGGCAATCTCGAAAATTCCCCTTTCGGCAAAGTCCAGCACTTCGGCGGAAGCCATCTTTTCCTGATAACCTTTTTCGATGATATCCGATGCGGTTCCGATGAGCTTTCTGAGGATCGCCTTTTCCGCGATGATCTTCGCGTATTCCCCGGCGTTGGAGGTGGACGGAACGACTGTGGACAGCAGTGCTATATAGGCACGGCCTCCTACCATTTCCAGAGATTTACGCTTTTTCAGCTCCTCCGAAACGGTGAGAATGTCCACCGGCTGGCTTTTTCTATATAATTCAATTACCGCGGAATAGATTTCCATGTGCATTTCATTGTAGAAATCTTCCGTCTTGAGTATTTCCAGCACTTCATAAAGGGCATCCTTATCCAAAAGGATGGAACCCAGAACCGACTTCTCCGCGTCGTCACTATGCGGCGGAATCCTTTCATATTGGCTCATAAATCGTACCTCTCCGGAACTAAACAGCAACCGTAACCTTCAATTTTGCAGTAACCTCGGGATATATTTTGATGTCGATCTCAAAATCACCTGTATGCTTGATGGGATTTTCCAGCACAAATTTTCGCTTGTCGATGCTGATCTTATGTTGCTGCGCCAAAGCATCGGCAATATCCTTCGAAGTGATGGAGCCGAACAGTCTTCCGCCTTCACCGGACTTGGTGATAATGGTGACCTTGCGCTGCCCTATCTTCTCTGCTAATTCCTTTGCTTCTCCCAGTTCTTTTTGTTTGTTGGCGTCCTTGATTGCTTTCTGCTTTTCCAGACTTCTGACATTTCCTTCGGTAGCTTCTGTGGCAAGGCCCCTTGGCAGCAGCATATTTCTGGCGTAGCCGTCGCTGACCTTAATCACTTCTCCGGATTTACCCACGCCCTTAACGTCTTTTACTAATATTACAATCATCTTTTTCTTCCTCCTATTACTTGGTTTCGAGTGCTCTGACCAGTTCCACGATAAGATCCATGGTTTCGTCAATCGGTATTTCGATCTGCGCACCTGCTTTTGTCAGGTTGCCGCCGCCGCCCAGCTTTTCCATGATGGTCTGTACATTCACATCCCCCAGGGAACGGGCGCTGATGACGGTGAGCCCCTCATCGTTTTCGCCGATCACAAAACTGGCCTTGACTCCCTTGATGTTGAGCATTTCATCCGCCGCACGAGAGTTGATCACCTGCACATCCGTATGCTTTCCCTCGCACTTTGCAACGGCAATTCCGGGAACGGGCATGAACGTGCTGGAAACGATCTTGGATCTTTGCTTCAGCGAGTCCATATCTGTCTGGAAGAACTGCCTTACGCTGGCGGTATCGGCGCCCATCCTGCGCAGCCACGAAGCGGCTTCGAAGGTCCTGACGCCGGTTTTGATGGAGAAGCGGTTGGTGTCGACGGTGATTCCCGCCAGCAAGGCTTCTGCTTCAAATTTATCAATATCCTTTTTTTCTCCTCCGCTGTATTGGAGAATCTCCGTGATCAGCTCGGAAGTGGAGGACGCATAGGCCTCCATATAGGTAAGTGTTGCGTTGTCAATAAACTCTTCTGTCTTTCTGTGATGATCGATGACCACCAGTTTGTCAGTTTTGGTCAGCAGCTCGGTGCATTCCACCATGCTTGGCCGGTGGGTATCCACCACCACCACAAGAGTCTCCTTGTCTGCCATTTCAAGAGCTTGTTCATTGTTGATGAATTTATAATTGCCGGACTCTACCGCCAAATTATACATTTCCGTTAAGGATTCATTAAAGGAATTAATGATCACGCAAACCGGCTTGTTGCGGTTCCTTGCAATCCTGCTGATGCCTAAAGCCGCACCGAAGGAATCCATGTCGGGCTTTTTATGGCCCATGATGATGACCTGATTGGACTGTTCGATGAGCTGTCTCAAAGCATGCGCCATGATCCTCGATTTACCCTTGTTTCTCTTTTCCACGGTCTGCAGTCTGCCGCCATAGTATTCGATCTTGCTGACCTTCTTTACAACAGCCTGATCGCCGCCTCGGCCAAGAGCCAGATCCAAAGCAGCTGCCGCGTACTCGTCGCCCTGTTGAGGCGTTTTACCGCCGATGCCGATGCCGATACTAAGGGAAACGGGGAAGTCCGCATCCGTCTCTATTTCTCTCACATCATCCAAAACGGAAAACTTGCCTGCTTCCAATTTTTCAAAATGCTTGTGTTCAAAAATTACAAAATACTGGTTGTTCCGGAACCTGGTGATGGAAGCCGATAGTTTTGTTGCCCATTGCCGGATAGTTTTTTCGATCTCCGCTGCAACGATCGATTTTTTATCATCCGGTGAGCATGATATAAGCTCGTCATAATTGTCTACGATGACATATGCGAAACAACTCTTTTCATCTTTGTAAAGAGTTTTGACCACCTCATAGTTTGTCATATCGATCCAATAAAGAACCGCACTGTTGTTCTTATCCCCATCCAAATAGGAGGAAACAACCTTGTATGCTTTTCCGTTATGGGAAACCATCACCGGTTTTTCAACCGGATCATCTGTAAAGAATTCGGCTGCCTTCAGCCCGGTCACACGGGAAATCCCCGCATTGGCGACGTCGGCATCCTGGTATAGTTCTGAGAATTTTTTATTATACCAGAGGAAAACTCCCTCGGAATCAATCATGCACAAAGGCAGAGGGTGATTCGAGATGGAATAACTCATAGTTTTGTCGACGATTTGAAAGAGGTGCTCCGTATAAGCCTTCATCGATTCGCTTTTTTTGCCGGCGCCTATATTAAAATAAGTTGAAATGCGGTCTCTAAATGATTTCTCGCCCATTCTAACTCCTATATTTTTCGATTTTTAATTGCTTCCTTGCAGCGAAGCCGGAGGTCAATCGATGGAATCATTATAACATATATGGTCTAAACTTTTAAGTTCGTTTGGGAAAATCTTTTTCTGATATCAAGAATCACGTCGGTCAATCCCAAAAGGAACAAGAACGTCTGCCCAAGCCAGGTTAAGATGAAAATGCCGGATACAATAAGCAGCATAAACTTTGGTATTTTCTTCAAATATCCAAGGTAAAAAATCACCGCCAGACCCTGTATGGAAAATACAAAGGTGAACAGCAGCTCAAGACTGAACATCATCAGGCTCTTGTCTATTATTCCCATATTTGCAGTAATATAAGACAAAAGGTAGATAATCAGTGAGCCGATGACAATGTTTTTCGGAAGGGAAAAAAATCTGAACGGCGGCAGAGTGGAAATCTTTTTTCCGGTTTTGCCGACAAACCATGAAATCACCGCGTAATTCAGATAGGCGATCACCAGACAAAATACGATGATCGTGCTCGGAAATGCCAGCTTCGTCATCTCCTTCACGTTGTCGAGAGCAAGCTGCATGGCGTCGGGTTCCAGGTCTCCCAATCCCATCATATAATAGCTGCTCAGATTCATATCCTCGACACTGATTTGGTTTAATGATGAATTCAATACTTCAAAAAATGTGACTCCTGTCATGGACCAAAACATAAGGAAAACGAGAGCCACTCCTGTCATCGCACTCAAAGATCCCTCCAAAATCCCCCGATAGGCATTCCTTCCGGTAAGCATGTATTTCATCATCACCGGGATTGGGAGAAAGATCATGATCATAAATATTAACAGTGTGTACATTTGGATCCCCTTTCGGCATAATATTCCCTCTTGAACCGGATAGGTTCTGAAGAGCCGGACGGAATGTTATACGACAAAAATCTACGAATCCTTCGGATTCGCGATTTTTTAGCATAAATTTTGCCGGCGGTTCTAAAGAACCGGGCAAAATGTTAAAAAGAAGCGATTACTCGCTTCTTCCTTTTCATACGTGCGGTTGCACTTAGTCAGTTGTGTAAGGCAGTAAAGCAACGATTCTTGCTCTTTTGATCGCCTTTGTAACTTCTCTCTGATGAATAGCACAAGTGCCTGTTATTCTCTTAGGAAGAATCTTCCCTCTGTCTGTTACGTATTTTCTTAGTTTATCAACGTCTTTATAATCTATGGTATCTGTCTTATCAGTACAGAATTGGCATACTTTTTTTCTTCTGATGCCACCACGTTTTTTGTCCATCATCATGATATTTTACCTCCTATTAAAATGGTATATCATCATCATCCTCGAGGGCTTGGAACCCTTCCGGAATACCTGGGGTACCCTTGGCATCCTGTTTCTCAAATCCAAATCCAGACCCGGAATCAGCGCCGGTTTTATCGCCCCTATCCAAAAATTCTATTCGATCAGCAACGACTTCTGTGGTATATACTGTAGCTCCCTCTTTATTCTTGTAGGAACCAGTTTGTATACGGCCTTGTATGCCTACCAAACGGCCCTTGCCGATGAAGCGTTCAACAAGCTCTGCCGTCTTTCCAAAACAGGTAATCCTAGGAAAGTCTGCGCCTTTATCTTTGCTTGCTCTGTCTATCGCAATGGTGAAAGTGGCCACTGCCATCTGACTCTCCGGCGTGTATCTCACTTCAGGGTCTTTTGTCAGTCTACCAATTAATACTACGTTATTCAATATTAACTACCACCCTTCTTGCTTCTTCTATTTCTCGTCTTTGTTGATAATGATATGTCTTATGATTGAATCGGAAATCTTAAGTCTTCTGTCGAGTTCTTTTGGAAGTTCTGGGTTTGCTTTAAATTCGATCACTGCATAAAATCCTTCATTTTTCTTCTGGATAGGGTATGCAAGCTTTCTGGTTCCCCAAACATTAACTTTTCCAACTTCTCCGCCGGCAGTAATGATTTCCTTCACCATTTCAATAGCAGCTTCTTTTTTTTCTTGTTCCAACGCTGCTTCAATGATGAACATAACCTCATAGTTGTTCATTCTTTTCACCTCCCTGTGGACTAAATGGCTCTTTACATACTAGCTCGCCCAATTTGTGAAACAAATTGATGGCGAACTTAGGCAAGGAAATCACAAATCTACGATTTGTAGATTTCTCCTGCAAAAGAGCAGAGAGCAATAATTTTGTCTTGTGCAAAATCCAATGCTTTTCTAGTATACCATAAAAATTGAATTATGCAAGCAAAATTTGGCGTCTCAAGGCATGAACCATTCGATCGATTTCGTCTGTAGTATTGTAAAACGCCACGGAAGGGCGAACCGTACTTTCCAGTCCAAACCTTCTCAGGATGGGCTGCGCACAGTGATGGCCCGTTCTTACCGCAATTCCTTCCGCATTGAGTGCCTTGCCTGTTTCTCCATTGGCAATTCCATTTAATACAAAGGAAAGGATGGCGGTTTTCTGCTCTGCGGTACCGATCAGCGATAATCCGGGAACCGACTGCATCGCCTCCATAGCGTATTCCGTTAGGGCGTGTTCATATGCAAAAATTCGATCAGGTCCGATGTCTGAAACATAATCCAAAGCCGCTCCCAATCCAACGGCATCTGCGATATTTCCCGTTCCTGCCTCAAAGCGGGCCGGCGGATCCTGATACCCGGTTTTCTCAAATGTCACATCAGAAATCATATTCCCTCCGCCCTGATAAGGCGGAAGCTCTTTCAGGATTTCCCATTTGACATATAGGACTCCGATTCCTGTCGGTCCATAGATCTTATGTCCAGAAAAGGCATAAAAATCGCTGTCCAGCTCCGTCACATCCACCGCCAGATGGGAAACTGCCTGGGCTCCGTCGATGAAAACTTTTGCACCAAAGCCATGGGCAAGTCTCGCCATTTCACGGATCGGCACAATCGTCCCAAGGGCATTGGAAACGTGGGCAAGAGACACCAGCTTTGTTTTTTCATTCAGCAGCTTCCCGTATTCCATCAGGTTGATCTGCCCCGTATCATCCACCGGGATCACCCTGAGGATCGCTCCTTTTTCTTCACAGAGCAATTGCCAAGGAACAATGTTCGCATGGTGTTCCAGATGGGATATCAGTATCTCATCGCCTTCCTCGATATTCTGCTTTCCGTAAGTACGGGCAATGAGGTTCACCGCTTCCGTAGTTCCTCGGACGAAAATAATTTCCTTCGGGGATGCTGCATGAAGAAAACGGCAGGCGGTCTCCCGTGCCGCTTCAAAGGCGTCGGTGGCTCTCGTTGCAAGGGTGTGGGCTCCGCGATGAACGTTGGAATTTTCATGACGGTAAAAATAGTCGAGGCGATCGATCACGCACGCCGGTTTTTGAGTCGTCGCCGCGTTGTCAAACCAAATCAATTGTTTTCCGTTGATCTTTTCCGACAGAATCGGAAAGTCCCTTCGGACAGCATCAACAGGGAAAGCTCGGAGGCTGTCTGTTTGCGGCATGAAGCGGTTCTCGTTTCTTTCTTTAATAAAAGGCACTTGCAAGAGAGCCCAGTTGTTTGAAACGACATTATTTGTAATCATAATAATGCCCGATCTCCACGTTTTCAAGTACTCCCACTGCATCCTTCGATAAGATGCAGGCGGAATTGTAAAGCAGAATAAGATAAGAACCGATCCCTTGATTGTCAATGCCCATGAACCTGACCGACAATCCTTTTGACTGTTCGCCGGGAAGACCTGCCTGATAGAGCCCGATGGCCCCTTGCCTCTCTTCTCCTGTCCTCACAAGGAGGATGTTTGTTTTACCGGCTTCTCCTTTTGGGTCCAGCTTTCCGTCAATCAGCAATTTGTTGGTGGGTATGAGCGGGATTCCTCTCCACGCAAGAAACGCAGCACCGAACAAGGTCACCGCAGCAGGAGGCACGCCGCGTCTGGTGCATTCCCTTCCAAAGGCAGCAATGGCTCTCGGATGGGCCAGGAAAAAGGATGGCTCCTTCCAGACCTTTGCGATCAGTTCGTCCAGATCATCGGGAGTCGGATTGCCGTTTCGTGTTTGGATCCTCTGTGAATCAGAGGCATTCTTCAAAAGTCCGTAATCACTGCTGTTGATCAGCTCGTGCTCCTGCCGCTCCCTCAGGCATTCCACACTTAGCCGCAGCTGTTCTTCGCTCTGGTCGTAGGGTTTTCGGTAAATATCGGAGACCTGCGTGCTTATTTTTACAATGGTGGAAATCGGATTTAAAACATATTCCCTCGGATTCGTCTCGTAATTGACGAAGCCTTCGGGGATGAATTGATAGCCCACCTCCTGATTCAGGATGTTCAAAGGAGAATCCTCCTCTTTCACCTTGTTTAAACGAAAAATACCGTTCTCCAAAGGTTTCCATTCCAGCAGCTTAGGCAGCCACCGCGGCGTAACGGACTCAAATTGGGGGACGGTTTTTGTAAACTCAGCCAGTTGATAGGCTGCCTGTGAATTTAAAAAATCGGTTAAATTTTCTTCCGACATGATATCGCCTCCTTTTCCTGCATTTCCCTACTAGTATGGTTTAAGGAGGCATTTTCTAAACATTGGATGAATAACTTATTTACACGATCTGATTTCGCTCCAGCAACTCCCATAGTTGTTCTGTGATATCCTTCGCTGAATAGGGCATGGAGTTTATAAACCACCACTCTAATACCCCAACGGCCGCTGAAGTCACAAAATTGACCAGAACGTCTTTTGATATCCCTTGGTTGATACCGCCCATATCAATTTGTTCATCTAAGCTTTGCTGCATCATTTTCAAAAGCTGATTACGGAAAGCGGGAACACCTTTGGCTGTCAATAATGTTGTGTATAGAAAGGCATTTTTCTCCATATATTCAAATGTGCTTGCAATGGAAGCTTTTGGAGAATTAGTTGATACGGCTTCCTCACTGCAATATTTCGTCAGCTGTGTCAAAGAAGTCTCGATGCATTGATCCAGCAGATCATATTTGTCCGCATAATGCAAATAGACGGTGCCGCGGTTTACATTTGCATACTCTGCAATTTCGTTAATTGTAATTTTCTCAAACTCTTTTCGTGCCATAAGTTCAACAAAGGCATCCAAAATGGCTTGTTTTGATTTTTGAATACGCCGATCCATCATTTTCTCCTTATCTGATTGTTAAGTGTTGTATATTGAACAATTACTTGATATTTGTTGAGTAATAGACAATTACTGCTTTTTTAACGATTGTTTTGAACCAGAAATGTTGCTATATTTATTATAATAAACAAATGTTGAATAATAAACAAATGGTTTTTATAAAGACAAGGAGAAATAAAAATGAAAATATTAATGTTTGGACGTGGTGTGATAGCAACCCAGTACGCATGGGCGCTGGAGAAGGCAGGAAACACGGTTGAATTTTTTGTAAGACCGGGCAGAGCGGCACAGTATGGCCCTGCAGTGAAACTGGATATCAGAGATGGACGAATCAATTCCAAAGGGGAACCGATAAAGGAAGAGTGGCCTGTTGTTTTAAGGGAAGATTTAAATAAGGACCATGACTATGACTTGATCATTGTCAGTATCAATCACGATCAGGTTGCGGATGCGGCAGCTTTTCTCGGTCCGCTTACGGGGGATGCCTCTGTCTTGTTTTTTAATAACTTCTGGGCCGATCCACAGAAAGCGATCGCACCCATTCCTTTCGATAAAGTGGTTTGGGGCTTTCCGGGCGGCGGAGGCGGTGTGGGTGCTGATGGTACTTTAAGAGGCGGTTTCTTTCAGAGTGTTACCTTCGGAACCTTTGGAACACCGCTTACCGAAAGAGAGACCTCCGTTCGCAAACTCTTTCAGGACGCCGGCTTCAGCATTTCCGAGAAAAAAGATTTCCGCGGCTGGCTGTGGTTTCATTTCATCCTGAATGCAGGGCTGTTGTCCCAGGCTTTAAAAGCTGGTACGTTCAATGACTTGATGAATTCACCCAAGCACTTTAAACAAGTGGTGCTCAACCTTCGCGAGCTGGTTCCTTTGTTGAAGGTCCGAGGAGCTAAGTTAGGAATCGGAACCAAAGTACTCCTTGCCCTTCCTGCAGGATTGACAGGCTTTGTACTTCATACGGCCGCGTTCGGCCGCGGCAGTCTGCCTCGTTATGTTATGGAAAATTTCGCTCTACAGCCTTCCAGCAATGATATGATGGGAATCTTCCCCCGCGATGTGCTGACCGAAGCCCGAAAACTCGGTGTTCCGGTCCCGAGACTTGAATCCATAGCGCCATTGCTTAAGAAATAAAAATAATGGCACACTTTTTAATGCTCTTCATAATATATAGTGTATGTTTGCTAATCCTTTCGCTTCATTAGATCTTTTCAAAATTAAATATATAAACACCTCGAGTTTCTGCGCCTGCAATAAAATGCGGGCGCTTTTAAATGCTGTTTTCGTCTTCATTTTGCTTTCTGCCTGAATAGAGAGAAAGCAGGTACATTCCACACGAAATTACGAGAACAGTAATCAAGGCATTGATAATGTCCATTCCAAATAGCTTGTAGTGGAGAACGCCCAAATAAGAACAGCTTATAAATGTAAGCGCGACTAATACATTAATAATATATGTAATCCGGTTTAGCCTTTTCATTTCATCACTCTCCTTTCCTATATGGGATACTGTTAATATTGCATAAATTTTAAGTGTTTTTCCGTACTTGTTGAAATTGATAATTTTCATGCAACATTTAAATAAATTCCCTCCCCAATAAGAAAGACCGGCTTTTTTTTGTATCTTTTGCACCCAATTTTTTGAGCGTCATAAAATAATAGAGAAAAAACCTACGAAAGGAGATCATTCACTTTGAATAATATAGAATCTCAAATAAAAAATCTCAGAAATGAGGAAGAGCCCTATGTGGGCATGCCTCTTTCCAATCTCAACCGCAATATGGATCATTGTATGGATCATCGTATGGATCATTGCGAGCATGACCATCACAAGCGCGATCCTCTGGCCGGTCTGCCATTAGCCATGGCTTATGTTCCGTGGCAATGCTGGCGCGAAACTTATAAACCGGCAGAAGGTTGGGATCGCGGGACAATTTTTCCTGAACTTGATTTGCCGTTTTTAGGAGGAGGTGCGTTTTAAGATGGATGCTCAACATGAATTGTTTAGAAAAATACAGATTCTCGAGTTTGTGATGCTTGATACCGGTCTATATCTTGACACCCATCCGATGGATCAGGATGCTTTGGGTTATTATCACAAACACAAGGGAATGTTAGAAGCGGCCGTCGCTGAGTATACGGCATGCTACGGTCCATTAACCATGGACTCAGTTGAATCAAAAAATAATTGGACCTGGATCGAAAAACCATGGCCATGGGAATTGGGGGCATAGATATGTGGACTTATGAAAAAAAACTACAATATCCTGTTAAAATAAAATGTCCGAATCCGGCTATTGCCAAAATAGTCATCACCCAATACGGAGGCCCTGACGGTAACAAACTATAAAAAGAGGACCGCAGCTCTGTATAGCCTTGGCCCTTCTCTCCGGAAGTGGATTGTAATCACAGTATCATGAACTCGTGAAGCCGACAACCCAGATGTCAGAAGAAGTGTCTGAAATGTAATAATTCATCAAAAACAGAAAGCCCCAGCATTACACCGGGGCCAACTCTTACATCACACAGTCGTTGAAAGTGAATAATTTACCGTATTAAATGAAGGAATCATTAAGCGCCAACAATTACCGCAACAACAGTGGCAACGCATGCAACTAAAATAGTTATCGCAATCCCCCACATGAACTTTCTGTTTTCATTACCGCTTGAATTGATTTGGGTAATGAGTGATTTATAATCTGCATTATAGGAATCACTGTTTTTTTGAAGCATATCCTCGATTCGATTTAATCGGGCGTCCATTCTTTCTTCGATGACAGCAACCCTTTCGGAGGTCCGTCGCTCGCTTTCGCGAATATCTTCGCGCAATGCTGCCTGATCGCGATCAACTTTATCTATATACTTTTCCAGTATTTGATTGTTATCCACAACATCACCTTCTCTACCTTGATACTCATTCTTTTCAATCGCAAAGCTGTCATTTCCTGCTTGCTCGCGATTCATTTCGTGGCCAGTAGCCGTTGTTCCGGCTCGGCTAAACTGCACTAATTTTCCTGTCTCGCCGGTGGGCACTTTTTGTGAACTTGTATTATAATTATTAATGCTGGCCATATTTTATAACTCCAATTGAATTATTCCCCGATTAAAAAAAACTAATCTAAAATTGAATGATAGAATTTCTCGTTGCGTTCGGTAATCTTTTGGCAAAATGATTCTACTTTAGATACGACATCGTTCTTTTCGAACTTTTCGTTTTCGTCCGGTATATAGAAATAATCAATGTCATAATAAAGAGCGACCTTCGGTAATCCCTTGTTGTCCCCGAAAAATTCTTTCAGTTGCGCTTCTTCCATCGGGCCACTTACGGTATTAAAATTCCCAACAGAATCTTTGAAATTCAAATTCCCACCGACATCAATTAAGTCCGCCCCAAGTTGATTTTTATAATTTTCATTTATGATTAGATATTTTGATGTGTACGAATTCAACAACTCGTTAAAATCCATTCTCTTTGCCTTTTTGCAGGACCTCATCCTCACCCCAATACGCTTTATCTCATTTACGTCCTGAAAGAAAGGCAAACTATATACTTGTTCAAGTAAATTAAGAGCTTTATCCTGAAAAGAGCTGTCTGTTTTTGCATTTTTTAAGGCATACCCAAAGTTATTGTATGACAGAAAGGCCCTGTCAGTGCCTTCGGGATCATCGAATAATTCAATGTTATCTTGGCCGATTTTCCAATGCGAAAAACCTAAAGGTTCTTCAATTCCTCTCAGAATTTCTCCTCTGTTATCAAGAAAAAGTGAATTTGCTGCGTATCTTATCTCCAAAACATTTTCGCAAAAATCATACATACTTTACTACCTTCAATAGTTCAATTTTATTTTTTTTGTTTTAACTTCCCTCTTATTGTATCACGGATGGAAAAATATGTGAAGCCACTATATATGGCAGCACTCCTCCCTACTGGGTGGAAAAAACACAATGACTTAAATAACTTAAATAATACTTCTATATATAGCATCTCGGATCAATCCGGGAAAACTTTAGACAAAACTAAAAATAGCCACCTAGGATCTCTCCCGGGTGGCTGCTGATTTATGTAAGTAAATTCATTTACTTACTGCTTATTCTCTCAAAACATATCTTTTGTACAGTGCATGGAGCGGATCCCAACCATTGATCGAAACGTAAGCGACAAAGAATCCGGCGAATACCGCCAATACTATGTAATACCAGAACACTGTATATCCCGCCACCGCTGCGCAAATAAATAAAGCAGCCTGGCATACAATCATGGATATAATAATTGCCCATAGCTGGGTAGCAATTTTTTTAATTCCGGGCAATTCTTTTGTGACCTGTACGATCACCTGAACAGCGAACACCATCGCACCGATCACACCCAGCACGATGGCCGAGTATGCCGCAAGTCCGCTGGCTGTTCCGGAGATCTCCGCCAGTGAATCCGTGATGGTGTCCGCAAATACCGGTCCGCAGGCGAGTACCATGACGACAAGCAGAACTAAAACAAACGATAAAATCTTTCTCATTTTGATTCCTCCATTTTCTCCGGATATTCTCCGGCATCTTCTTCATTAAGTAATTCTTTTTTCTTTTTCCGCGCAAAAGCCGTGAGCCACCCAACATCTCCTCCGGCATCTTCCATATTCTCTCCTATGGATTGGACTTCCCGCCAGAACATAGCGCCATATGCTATGCCCGAAAAAACAGTACCTACGGCGTCAAGAGTGGTAATTCGATAAGAGAGTCCGGCAAGGATCACAACCACGGCAAAAGTGATTAATTTTATGCTTGTACCTTGCCAAAATTTCTGTGATGAAATCGCACATGCACGACGGGCCTTTCGGTATCCTCCATGAACTACTGACAGCGAATAATACTTCGTAACGACATCGATCACCATCGTGATCAAAACTGCTATGGCGGCAAACATGAGCGTATCCTCCGGGAATATCCAGAAATTGACCGCCGCTATTGCCGCCCCGCATCCGATTCCTCCGAGATTGTTTAATTTATCAATGTATACTGTAAATTTCTCCATCACGCCACCTGCAATTCTAGTTTTATTTTCAGCTCGTTCCAGTGTTCATATTTGGACATATAGTCGATCGTCGACTTTTCGTACTTCTTTTTGCCGGCAAGCAACGCTTCTGTAAATTCCAGAGCAAAATCATAATTGGAGATGTAATCCGTTGAAATATCCCCGATGCCAAATTTCGCTTTGAGTTGCGGAACCAAATCAATCGGCGCGAGACTCATATTGCACTTAGCACCCATCTTTGCAGTTTCGATAGGCTGAATATGCCAAGGCTCCTTCGAAAGTGGCTTACATAAGCCATACTGTTTAAGCTGCGCATTGGTCATGATCAAAACCTTATAATCGTTAATGTCGGCTGCTAGACCAGAGCCATGCCAGCTCGTACCAGGTTCGGCAGCAGTTGCCTTCAACTTGCCCGCCTTGTAAAGTTTCCACATCTTCCATTGATCCGCCAAGGACCGGTAACCATCGTCTATTTCGATAACAATTCCGAGCATCTTTGCCAGGTATGCAAGTCTGCCGGCAACAACCGGATCGAGATTCTTCGTGTCACCCTTCAAGTGTTTTCTCGGATCAGCCGTCGGGTATGCGGATCTACTTAATCTTGATTGAAATATCAAACTACCACCTCCAATTCAAAGAGGACCATTCGGTCCCCGATTATTCTTCCGGATGCAAATCCCCGATATAGGCCCTCGCCGGAATAATTAACGTCTTCAGCATTTCAGATTTTGGATTATCTGCGATACCATAGGCCACGCATAATTTCGTTGCCTGATCTACTGTGAGAGCTTTACCTTCCCAGGGGATCAACTCAGATCCATCCTCTTTATGAGTTTTTGCTTCATAATCCCTCTCACGAAGTTCTGAAGGAACCTGAGTGTTTGGATTTACCTTAAAAACTGACATCAGTTAATCACCCCCAGCATTTTATAAATGTACTCTTGATTTGCATCGGTTTTGCTGATATCGAAGATCAGCACGGCATATTTTGTCGATGCTGCAGCTGTAGACTCCGCCCGGACCTGTCTTGTGGTCGAATCATATTTGAGAGTTTCAATTTCAACCGCTGAGCTCTCATCGATGTCCTGCGTCGTACCAAAAGCAACCCGGCATTCTGTTACATCCAAATTCAAGGTTGTTTCAATCCATGAAGCAAGGTTCCAGAAATCAAACTGAGGATTCTTTACTAATATTCTCAGCTCAGTAGCAGTCTGGGCGGTGCTATTGACTGTCTTTATTGTTGCTCTGTGGTTTACGGTGTCAAAGTTTAGGTTCCCCCTGTAGATAATAGGATTCGTGTAGCTGTTTACAAGCGCGGTCTTTAGTTCCAAGTCACTTGTGGCTATGAATATCGACTCATTTCCGCTATTTGTACCTTGGCTGTTTTCGATTGCAGTATAAGCAGGATCCAGAAACGACGACCCGCCGCCGCCTGTGCCAAAAACATAAAATGAAGAATAGCTTTCAACAGCTCCAGCTCCTCCACCTGCATAACCGCCGCCGCCTTGACCACCGGTTCCGCTGCCGCCTGAACCGTCAGGGGCATCTAGTCCCGGAGCTCCCGGTCCTTGACCTCCAAAACTTCCACCCCCCGGTCCTCCAGAAAGGCCACCAGTTGGCCCGATTGCTCCGTCACCACTGGATTGTCCTGCGCCATCCTGGCCGTTCACACCACCGCCATCACCGCCTTTATTATTTTGATCATTTGATGGATCGTTGAAAAAGAAAAGAACGCCACCTTGACCTCCACCACCTACGACAGCAATTGTGGTTCCATTCTTAACAAGCTTTACACCTTTTCCGGATCCGGGAATTTTTATGATAGATAACACATCTGTCGCGAGAAGGGGTATGTCAAATACGAGCGTTCCACCATTGCCTCCAATACCGTTATTATTTGCGCCCTTTCCTCCTTTCATTGTCACTCTGTATGTTCCTGCAGGAAAACTCAGATTTTCAACCGGGAACGCTTCGGTATAAGTGGAGCTGTCGAACACATCAATGCCTTTTGCAAAGATCTTCTCTTTAAGGGTGCCGTCCGAAATAGTCATTTCCTGATATTCGATATTTCGGTTGCTTTCATTGATCGGAAAGTTTGTAAAATTAATATTCGCGCTAGCGATTGAAGTGGCAGCAGCTGCTAGTGATCCGGTATAACTCATATACCGATTATCAATCTTTCCAACTTTTGATGTTGCGGATGCATAAAATAACTCATAGAAGAAATTGCTGTAAGATTGAACGTTACCAGCCACTTCCTGTATCGCGAGAAGATATGCCAGATTGCTTTCAACATTTGGCACTGCCTGATATGTGACAGCACTTTTTCTTAATATCTGATCTAAAGTAGGATTTATCGATCCGAACATTTCTGCAGTTAGATCCGACAAAACATTCGCCTTATTGTAAGGTGTCCCTTCTTTGTAAACGATCCCCGGCATCGGTTCAAAATCAAACACCTGCCCCGTGTTCTTGTCCCTGTGCCGATTTGGGTACTGCACATTACGATCATCCATTATAAAATCACCCCCTGTCCCGCAGCCATCTGGCCGCTGTATTTCCATTGATGGGCCATGTTCTTGACCAGCTCATCTGTCATCCTTAGTGCCTCTTCAAGCACATTGATATCCGTTAAAGATGGCTTTGCAGTATAAGTAATTACAGGCATACCGCTAACCCCGTATTTATCCATAATTAAGTCAATGTTATCCCTGATCCGTTTTATTTCACTTGTCAGGTATGGGAAATCAGATCTTGTCCAGTTTACCTTGGTGGTAATCAGAATATTGAAGCCACAAAAATTGAGCATATCCGCAATTGCCCTGCAGTTATGCTCAATCCGATTCAAATCTGTTTTGTTGATATATCCCTTTATGGTTTTATTATCAACATCTGCTTGAGTACGGTCATTAATATATATCGCGTCTGAATATTTCTCTCCGGATCCGTATTTTATTCCTGATCCGTACTTGATCGCAAAATGTTCTACATCAGTATACAATACACCGCTGCCATACAATACCCCAGATCTGTATTTTGCCATTATCGCGCCCTCCTTCCTACGTGCAAATCAAAATCAGAAATCTAAATAGTATCCTACAGCGCTCCATATTTCCATGTTGCCTGTAATAGCTCCTTGACTTTCCTCACCAGCATGCCAGGTTACTTTTATGCCGTTAGTAAATGTTATGCCCTCCGGTATCAAGAAGCGGTAAACATTTGTATATCCGTTAGCCTCTCTAACTACGCACCCGTGATTTTGTGAGTGATAGGTTTCAGCCCACGCAAAAGCTGACATAAAGAAATCTTCTGTTCCAGAACTGCTTATACTCGGAGTGGCTTCTCCATCAATGAAGATATTAAAATCTCCCTCAATCCACGGCTCGCCAGGATTTTGGTAAACCGTTAGCCATATGGATTCAAGTTTTCCGGCACCGCTTGAAATATTGAGGAGGTCAACGGCTTCATAAGGAGTTGTCGTTCTTCCCGTTGTAGCCCCAGGGGCGGATCCCAGATATGAAACATTATATTTACCGATAAAATCGTCTAAATCACATGATCCATTCTTGTAGTAGATTTGGCACCAATACGATAAGTCTAGCACCCCGTCACCATTGGAAAGCGTGATTTTGCATGATTCCTTGAAGGCAAGGTCAACATATCTATAAAAACCAAGTCGATAGTCACCTGAATTAACATAGTGTTTTGGCATACCTACTCTGTCAGATTGCCAGTGAGTACCGTTGCCAGCATCAGGCGCAAAACCTCGCCCAAAGAAGAAATCTTGTGCTGGGACGTCAACCACCGGTGTATCATTATCGTCAATGTAGATTTTTAACCTTGAGGTATACGCTGAGTATGTACTTAATGAACCAAGCACCAAAAATATACTGTTGATTTTTCCTGCTCCCGTAACATTCATAAGGTTCACTGTCGCACCACCCAAAAGAGTTTGATTCTCTGAGCAAGTGCTTTTAGGCGGTCTTGAATCCAAAAGCATAGTATTTATTAATATATCTGTAGATTGTATCCCATGAGCTAAGTCATTTACGTCCTTTGCCCTTATCTCATCAACGTCATCGACTTTATCTGCCCAAATTAATGTCATATTCATATCCTCCTTATATTATCTTTCCGAGTGCTTCAGTCTGGCATTTCAAGGATCCGTCAAACTGATATTGCTCTTTTGTGATTATCGTATTTTTGTTTTCTCCGTAAGCATCATATATCTTGGTATTGTCACCTAATTCTCTCGCTGGATTGCCTCTTTCGCTTACCTTGTAAATCAAACGGCTTGTGTAATTTGCTAGCATCCATGCAGCCACATCATCAGCAAGATCATTTGTCACGAGCTGATTTTGTACAGTTTTAACCTGTTCTGATTCGCCTATACGAATCGAATCGGCTCTATAGACCGTTTCGGAAAACTCAACCTTATATCCAGATAGTGTTAATGTCGCTGATGTTACCGCTGAAATAACAAGTTTGCAGGCATAAAGGTAATATGATGCACTGTTGATAGTTCCGCCTACTATTGTAGGAGTAACGCTTGATGCAGGACTTGTATACGTTATCCATACCGTTTTGGTCCCGTTGATCGGTATCACACCGCTGTATATTTCGCTTACGCTTGCCTCAGTTCTAATTGAGTACCCGGATGCTTCAACGACATTGATTCTTTCGGGTATGTTAATACTTGGCACCTGATACTGTTCGTCCAGTGTCAAGGTGTCAACTACTTCCGCTGCTTCCAAAGTAGAAAGTTCTGTAAATGTAAGTTTATTTTCTCGATCTATATATGCTATTGCCATAGCCGCTTGTGCGACCATTCTTATTGCCTGCCGATGGGAAACAACTGGAATGCTTTTGCCGATAACTCTGTTTCCAATTGGGCTTGGAATGTTTACAGTTAAAGCAATACCACTATCAGATATGATATCAGCCACAATGTCACTCACTGTACCTGTGCCGGTCAAACCTTTTCGATATGATGAATTGTCCAACAAAAACAACTTGTCGTTAGCAGTGATTTTTGCGGTCATTCCACCATCTGCCGCGGTAGCCTCGGTATAGTAGAACGTTCCCATATTTACCGTCTCAGTTGAAGTCTGTCCGATTTCCATTTTCACATTGATCGTCTGGCCCTCTTGAAGATATCTGTATATGCTCGCTGGATTAATAAAGTTATATTCATGATTAGAATTGTCGATTGTGATAACCGCCTCGTGTGACGGCTGGCTGTCCTGTATCCGGTCAACTGAATAGAGCAGGCTCACATCGACTAGATTGCTTCCATCAAACGGCTTGACAATTCCGAATACAAATTCTGAAATTCTTACACGCCTGTATGGATTGGACGTCTTTGTGACGGTCATAGCGATCGACCGATAACCATCAACCGGAAGATCCGCTTCATACTTCACAAGGGTATTCCCGACAACAGAAATGGAGTCCATAAGAACTAAGGACGAATTGAAAACTTCAATAGTGAAATCTTCTGCGATTTCTCCGGTTTTATCATCAAAGTTGACAGTAAAACCAACACTCGAATGATCCTTTGTAAATGTAAAGGTAAGCACTTCTGGAGTTGAAAAAGCTCCAGTTGCATCTGATATGCCTGAGCTCCACCATCCTACTTGCCCGTTATCTTCTTCGTCCGGAAAAGTAAAAGTACCATCCAGTAAAAAATACATATCCTCAAGGGTTCCAATCTTGTCTGTCATTCCATCTGATTCATCAACAGTCTGTTCCTTTTTCGAAATGGCGGCTTCGGTTGTGGTCGCTATTGTTGCATCCATATTGGCATCAGTATCAACTACTTTGAAGTCTATCTTTATATTTGTCCAGCGCTGATCTGGATACGGATCTTGAATTAATGGTTGCATTTAAACCACCTCCTGGGCGGTCATGACCAGACTGACTCCGTGCCACATCGGAGCGCCTGAAACAAACTTGAAAATGCCTGGTGTTGGTATTGATATACTGAATTTTGCAGATTTATCGGTGCCATCAGGATCAGGATAACCCACCGTAAAGAAAAGCCCCTTTCGAAGCATGGCAGTGAGCGCCGCCATAGTTGCCGCCGGTACATAGTCCCACTCTGCATTAATAACGACCCGGCATCCCTTTACTTCTGCAACACGTTTTCCGCTTGCCATTTCTGTCTCAGTGGAATCAATCTTGCCGCCGACACTGATTTTCCTTGTTTTCGGCATGGTAATTGTGGTTGTCCCGTCATTAATAGTAATTTGCGTCATGCTAAACTCACGCCCCTTTGTGTTGCAACCGCTTTCAATGGATCAAAGATCGCCTGCGCTACAGCTTTGCTGTCTATCGCTACCTGGAGAATATAAGTTCCACCAGCCGGAGACGAGTTATTCATCACAGTTGACAATCCATTGACTATTCCTTCACCGATTGCATAGTTGCCATTAATTGAAACATCTGTCGGAACGCTGTTGTTGATTTGTTTTGAAACGTCTGCCATCGCATTCTCGAATCCAACTCCTAGCCCTTGCGCCATATATTCGCCTATTCCGGCAAATACAGTTGATGGCGAGTGTATCCCGAGTTTGTTTTTTACTGCATCAACTATTCCGCCAAAGAAATCTGAAATCTGAGACTTAAACCATACCGCCATATCTTTGATTCCTTGCCATACGCCCTTAACAATATCGCTTCCGATACTTTTAAATGTTGATATATTGTTCTTGAATGCTGTCACAAATGATTTGATTAGCTCTGGAACCGCCTTAATCAGTTCGGGTATTGCTAACAGTAGCCCTGCAGCAAGCGAAACGATTATTTGAAGCGCCGCACCCAGGATCAATGGCAAATTTTCAATTATTACTGTAACTATCTTGGTTATTACCTCTACAATTTTGGGCACTAACTGAGGAAGCGCTTGGGCAATTCCATTTGCTAACTCAACTAGCATCGTTATCCCCATTTCCAATATCTGTGGGAGCATACTTATTAGCGAATCAACCAACATCATCAGTATTTTGGTTGCGCCTTCCATCAATACCGGTAAATTTGCTTGAATTCCGCCGACTACGTTTTGGATCACTCCGAGTCCAATCTCCATGATTTTAGGCAGAAATTCCATCGCTTTCGACACCATGTCAGAGATAATTGCCCCCAACGTATCGCCCATCGCCGAGAATCCACCCTCTGTAAATGATTTAGTTAAATCTTGAAGGTAACCGGTAATTGTATTTATGCCGTCCGCCATAGGTCCTGCAAATGCCGTCGCAAATATACCGCCGGCCCCAGTTGCCGTTGCCTTAAGAGTGTCTATTGAATCTGCAAAACTGTTCAAATTATCAAGCGCATCTTGGCCTAAAATAAGCCCTGCAGCCTGGGCATCGTCTCCATACTTTTTTAGTGCCTCTGATCCACCCTCAATAAGCGGATTAAGATCTTGAAATGATTTACCAAATAGTTCTTGTGAGGCGATATCCCTCTCGGTTTCATTTGTCATTTTTCCGAGTGCATCAATGGAAGCATAAAATACTTCGTTGGAGGACAACATGTTCCCGTTAGCATCGGTTGTAGCAACTGTGATTCCATCTGCAATTTGAATAAATCCGCTTCCCGCTTTTGATGCCTCTCCCATTGCCTTTGTTGTTTTTGAAAGCCCTTTTGCAATAGTTTCCATCGGAACATCAATCTGCTCTGACGCATATTGGAATTTTTGAATGTCCTCAGTAGTCATTCCGGTTTGTTTTGACAGGGTGTTAATGTCATCGGCAGCATACGCGGCATTCGTTGTCATTGCGGCTATTCCAGCTGCGGCAGCAACTGCGGCGGCGCCTAAAGCAACGGCCATCTTACCCGCAATTTCGCCAGCCTCCCCAAGCCCGCTTGAAAAACCTGAGAGGTCAACCTTGTTAAGCTTTTTAGCCTGATCCCCAGTATCTCTCAGCGCATTTTCAGTTTTCGCAAGCTCTGATTCGGCTTTGTTCAACGAAATTTGCCAATCTTTAACCTTGTTCGAGTTCTCTCCGTACTCTTTCTTGGCATTTTCGAGCGCCTCGGTCATTACGGTAATTTTCTTTTTCTGCTCATCGATCTGTTTATTGTAAACGTCAGATTTCGCTGTCAATGCCTCGATACTGCTCTTATTTGTGCCGAATTCAGCTGTGACTTTTCCCATTTCAGATCCAAGCACAGAAAGGTCTTTATTAATGCCCGATATTGCTGACTTAAATTCTTTTTCACCATCTAGCGCTATTCCTGCACCTATTTTTGTCTTTGCTGCCATTTAAAAGCCTCCTTCCGGCATTAGATCTTCAATTGTTTCAGGCCGCTTATACTGACCATGTTCTTTTTGATATTCCTCGAAAAGCAAAATAAGTTTTCTAAGGGTCATGCGCCACGCCTCTTTTTCGGAATATCCAAGCAGTGTTTTTCCGATAAATAAACAGCGAGCAACGTTAAGTTTTTCCGTTACTCGCTCATCACGTTTGGGTCCGAGTCCTCACTGTCGCCTGATTCAGGAGTTGAATCTGTGAATGCTGCATATATTGATTGAATTGTCGATTTCATATTTGTCGAGTCGATATGACGTCCGATATATCGTTCTTCGATGTGGCTAATTTTTTCGTCACGATCATCGTTTAAACAGTCGATGTCTTCGTTGATAAGGATAGTTAAAAGATACCTAATGTTTTTTATCTGATTTCGCTCGTCAGAAAATAGATTCCCTAACTGAGAGACCGGTATATCAAAATGATCCTGTATTTCGTCAATGGCATTGAGCGTGAATCTCATGCCATATTCGTTATTTCCAAGCTTTATTTTCATCCCTTTGGGTTTTAGATCGCTCATAATAATTTAAAGGGGACGGTTTATCCGCCCCCAATTCCTCCTTCTTATGCAGTTTTAACCACAACGATTTCCGTAGTCTGAGAAGACTTGCCTGCTTCATATGCCACAATGGTGAGTTTCTTTGTTCCGATCGCTGCCATAGCAATAGCGGCTGATGCAGATCCACTTGTAAGCGTCTGCGAAAGAACGCCATCGACATAGAGCTTTATGGTGTGCGCCGCTGCGGTAGCGGTTACGGTCAAACTTGTTCCTGTCAAGCCGCCGAATGTGTAGTAACGAACTGCAACTCCGAACGCTGGGCTCAATGTACCGCCGGTACCCGTCATCGATAATGCCGTTAAGCCGCCGGATGCAGAAACCGGAAGCCCAACTTTGCCGTTCAGGAATGCGATTGCATCACCTTCGGTCGAAAACTCCTGGACTTCAATCCAGTTTCCGCTATCGTCCTTCATGAGTGACCCTTCGAGTGTCGGAGTTTTAAACTCGGTTTTTTCTCCCTTGGTTGCGAGTTCATCTGACGGCTCCGCAAATTGCACCTTGTGGTACCAAAACGCCTTAAACTTACCGCCAGATGCAGCACCATAAAAACCAAACCCCACATATGGAGCTTCGTCGGCAGCTGCACCAATGAATCCTGCCCCTGGTGCGGCCACTGCTGTATGCCCAAGCAAGCCAGCCCTATTGGCATATCCGATGTCGTCGACACCGATTGTCAATAGCCCTGATAGAAATTTCTTATCCGTTTCCGTCAGCGCATCGTCGGCATACAGTTTTGCATCGTCGAAAGTATATTTTGCCGATGCGGTCATTGCTTTTCCAAGAACCGCGCCTCCCGAATACGTGCCGCCTGAATAGAGCGCATATACGGGATATTTTAATCCTTTTGTCGCCATGCTTTTACCTCCTAATCATTAATAACTCCATCTATCCACGACTCGACCACGACATGAGTATAATTTGTGTCCGATTCGTAAAATTCGGAAGTGTTGATAATAGAAAATCCGGCAGCTCGCAAAAGTCGCCGGATCGCTTTTTTGTTATTTTGTGGATTACCTTTCGTGAAGTAATGCACCTGAATTGTTGTTTCATCAAGAAGATCTTCATCATCTGCTCTTAACGCCGGCCGCTCGTCTGAATAATTGAATGTGATGTAATCCGTTGCTTTGCCGGTGTATTCATTTGGCTCAACCGGGAGAGATAGAGAAGACAACGCGGATATAATGATTGGGTTTACATTCACTTTTCCACCTCCCGGTTAAATGCTTCTTGCATCTTGTCGAGAACTTCCGTCTCGCAGCCGCTTACGGCTCTCTGAATAAACGGTGTCGGCACTTGCTTTGATGTACCGTATTCAAGTGCAAGTATCTTTTGATAATTACGGTAACCCTCTTCTCTTGTTCGAGCCCCTTTTAACTGGCGTTTGTACTTTTTCCCTTTAGCGGCACCGGTTGCTGTAACGTATCCAAAGAAGCCGCCACCTTTTACCTCTCGTGTTTTGAATATTTTAATTGAATCCATCAATTCACCGGTCGGGTTCTTCATAACGCTTTGCATATTTCTTTTAAAAGATGCCTCAAGCGTCGGAAGAGCCTCGTCAATCATCTTCGGTGCGAGTCGTTCAACATTGGCAAGCTTTCCTAACTGATCTAAAAAATCAGATGGAATCTCAAACTTAAAATCAGCCATCAGGTCACTTCCTTACAGGACAGGAGCAATTCTTTATGCTGTTCTTCGGGATCCGCTATGCTAAGTATTTCCAGTATTCGGCTTCCGTACTTGATTCGCATCGTTGTGTTTAACCCGGTTTTATATCAGATCTTGACAACCATTGAGGTCTCAGAGTTCAGCTTTTGCGCCGCATAAAATTCGCGTCCGCCGGTAGTGATGATCGAGGCCGGTACGCTAGATTTTAAGTCAATCCATGTTTCCACCGGGTAGCCATCTTGGTCCTTAATATCGGGCTTATTTTGAATCGTGATCCTTTTATTTAATTCTCCTGCCTGCATCAAACCACCCCATCCGTCACTACCTGGGTATATTTAAGCTGTGAAATAAGGCTTGACAGAGAATATTCAAGCTGTTTTGATATAGATCCTGCCAGCCCCCTATTGTCATACCAATGACTAACGAGTATTTTTATGGCGAGCTTATACGTCCCTCTTTCATAATCTTTGGCAACTCCGGCATTAACCAGGTATTCTTCTGCCGCCGCCTGAAGCTCTGCAATGAGGGTGTCCTCGTCGGAACTGTCTACTCTTAAATACAACTTTAATTCATCAGTGTCCAGTTGGATCACCTCCTAATATCAACGAAAAAAGGGAGGGGGCGTATTGCCACCCCTAAGTAGTGAAAAAATATGAATCAACAGCAGTTCCATCAAGGGCGCTATTGAGCTCGATTGTGTTGCTTTCAAAGGCTGCTGCAGATACGGCGACGGTTGGATCCGTCGTTTCCTTGACTTTGTTTAGAAAAGTCTTCCCGGGGATGACTGTGTCGTATGCCAGCTTACACGGTAACCCGAGCTTATCGCCCCATCCGATTGCTGTTGTAGCACTTGTTGCATCGTGGGCCGGTATGTCGATTTGGATGACCGTTTTAAAAGCCTTGTTTCCGACAACAGTTCCTTCGGTGTCTACCGTGAACGCCGGAAGCGTTTCGGTGATTTCGTCATCCTCGAAGTTAGTTCCGGTAACGACTACCTGAATCGCTTTGATACTCGCCGCAGTTCCTCCGGCAGTTGCCGTAATGTTTCTCGGTACAGCAGGATTTGCGATTCCAGTGGTCACTGCAACATGAGCAGCTCCATCCAGGGCCGCATGTATTCCATCTGTGTCTGCTGCTATTGCATCAGCTGCTGCAACATGGAAATGTATCACGTGCGCTGCTATTGCAAGGTCATAAGTAAGCGAAGAATCGGCTTTAAATGCCAATTCCCCGCCGATAACAGTCTTGCCTCCGCCGTTTTCGATATAATTTTTAACTGTACGCATTCTCATTTACCTCCTTAAATTACGGAAGTGACGTCAATTTTGCCGTATACCACCGCTGCGGAATCGAAAGCCTTAACATCTTCACGCTCGATTACACGCAATTCAGTGCGGTTTTTCCTGAATGCCGTGCCGCCAACATTGGTAGAGGCGATTTGATGCCCCTGGCGTTCGAAGAATTTTACTGCTTCAGCAGGATCACCTACGAATATCGGCGCCAATTTTGTTGTGGTGCCAGCTGTCGTCAAAACTGTATTACTAATAACCTCGATGCGTTTGCCGGCAAACAGCTTTTTGCTTGGTTCAGTAACATCAACCTGCAGGATCGGCTTGCCGTTTCCGTCTTCGAGGGTGTCAAGATACTGGAAACCATCCTGATTGGTGATAAGTATCGCATTTGCTGCATGTGCCGGATCAAGGGTTACATTGAGAGCCTTCTTGATCGCCTTATAATCAGCAAACGTAACAGCTGTAAGGGCTCTTAAAATGGCAAGGATTAATCCGTTTCTTGTTACAACGGATTTCTTCCCGATCCACTGCGTAAGATATGCGGAAATGTTCTGATCACTGTCACCGAGCAGATCATTAGGTACCGGCATCCATCCTGCATAATCTTTTATGGCATAAGCGATTTTCTCAAAAGTCGGAGGAGTTTCTTCCGCGATGTCAGCAGTGTCATCTGTGATGTTGGCAAACGCCGTCATTGTAGCAACTGCCTCAAACACACGATGTCCGGAAAGGGTGCCGACAGGGAGGGTCTCAACAAACGGCTGCAACTGCGGCAAGGATCGTTTGTAAGTGTTGATTGCCGTCTGGATATCCTGCGGCACAAGTAAACCGCCGGCCGCTTCTGTGCTCTCACTCATCGCATTGTAGTAAGTTTGGATTGAAGCAAGATCGTTTGAAGTCAGGTCCTTCCGACGGAAGTCCTTGAAGAATACATTCTTGTACTCTCCAGAAAGTTCTACCAAGTCTTTGGCCTCTCCGGTTGAAAGCGGAGCACTGATTGGGTTTGAATCTTCGAGGCTCGCAAGCAGGTCAGCCTTCTCGGTCAAGTTTGTCGCCTCTGTAGCCTTTGCTTTTGCTTCGTCCATTTTGTCTTCAGATACGAGGGTACGCGCTTCGTTTTTCAACTGCGCAATCTGAGCTCTTAATTCTCTTTCTTCTCTTGTCATTTTTTATTATCTCCTTTACTATCTTCAATTTTGAAATGAAAAAATCGACCCGTTAAATGAGGTCGATTTTAAGCATTAACTTATTTTTTTCTGCTGTGTTATCGGCTAGTATTTCCGGAACTTCCGGAATAGGATGGAGCATGTTTCGCACCTTTTCAATGACAGAATGCGGAAGCATTGATCCGCCATAAGCGTTTATGAGTTGCTCAGAATCATCGAACATTACCTTGTCAATAAGTTTTTTGTCGACAGCTTCTTGGGCAGTTAGCCAGGTTTCTGATTCCATCATCACCAGCGCTTCTTCTTCGCTCATTCCAGACTTTTTCTCATAAGCCACGGCAAGACTTTTATCGGCCTGTAGCAGCACATATGATGCCTGATCCATAGCTTTGCTGTTTCCCTGTGCATATGTAGACACTTTGTGCACCATCATTCGGGCTGTTGGCGACATTTCTGAATATCTTGCCATTGCTATTATAGATGCCGCTGATGCCGCAAGCCCGGTAATATAAATCTTTACCTCACCCGCATAGCTTCTTAGCGCAGTGTACATTTCGGATGCTGGGTCAATATCGCCGCCATAGCAGGTCCCAATTTCAACCTCAACAAGTCCTCCGCCTGCCTGCGTAATCGCGTTTGCAATATCTTGCGGAGCAGTTGTTGTGATACCGAAATAATCATAGATTTCTTTATCGTCATTTGTAACGATATATCCATTTACATCAACTTTCACTTATTCTGTTCACCTCCTTTCCCATAAGCTGCACCGACATTAGAGAGCGGCACATAGTTCCCGTTGACTATAAGCTGATCGCCTCCATCTGCATCCGGATCCTCTTCCATCGCTCTGATTTCATTTGGCTTTTTAAATCCATTTTGAACCGCAACAGCATAAGCGTCATAACGAGTCTTTAAATCACCTCGGAGAATGACGTCAGCACTAAACCTCGTATAGAATCCGGCCGCGATCTCACGATCGAGAAACAGCTTATAGGTTAATTCCTGCTCATACATGGTCAGGATGGCGAGCATTGTGTCAGTATAGAACTCACGATTTGATTCAGATACACTCGCATAACTCGTCTTTGTCTGGTCATTTACCTGATGCGGTTTAATGCCATACGCCGCCGTCAGCTGCTGAATGGTAAATCTTGAGTTTTCGAGGAATTGGGCATCCGTCAGTTTCAATGCCATAGATTGGTATTGATATCCGACTGGAAGCAGTGATATTCGATTTGCATTCGCAAGGCCGCTAGACATCTGCTCAAACTTGTTTCGGAAATTGGTTTCGGCCGCCGGAGAAAGATCTCCGACATAGTTTATGATGCCAGCACTCTGCATTCCGTTTTTGTAGCTGTTATTCAGGAACCCGCCGGCTGCCTTTGCGTTTTCAATAGATGCTCGAAGCGACTCGATTACGGAAAGTCCCACAAGTCCATTCGTGGTGACACCTTTGAAGTGAAGTATTTCATCTGAATTAAATTTATGCTGTACTCCAGCATTGTCTGTATAGATATACCAGATGCTGTTCCTCGATGACAGTAGTCCCATATCATCAACGTAGATGTTCATCCTGGATGAATCCAGTGGATAAATTCCAATTATCTGCCCATTGCGCAGCACGTCCGGTGCAGCATAAGCATTACCGTAAATATTCCGCTGCGTCTCAAGACACTTCCAGAAATCAACTGCACTCATATATGGGTTTGGCCGGAGTTTCAGAAGTTTGTAAAGATAATGGTCTGATGCCTTACGAATACCGTTCTGATCCTGATAGATCTTCAACGGAAGCTTGGCCAGCGTTTCAGCAAGTATCTTTATACAGGTATAGACCGTTACTTCCTTCAGTGATCTTGTCCCGGATACATCCAATGTGTCCGCACTGATTCCAAGCCAGTCCCTCAGCTGTGCCCATTCTTCGTCAGCGAGGCTTGTATTCTTATGATTCTGCTTGTAAGTACTTTTAAAGATCAAACTTTATCACCTCCCCTTTGGCGGATATCTAGTAAAATATGCACCTAGCAAAACAGAGATCGTTCCGGTAACATACATGCCGCCGATCACAGATATAAAAAAAGTAGCCATGATTATGACTACCAGCCCAAAGAGGATGCAAAGGTCCTCGATGTAATTAATTATAAATTTTTTCACATTGTTACCCCCATAATTTATTTAAAAATTCATCCGTTGTGTAAACGTCCGGGGTATATTCCGGCCGGTTCAGGATCGTTACCTTATGTGCATCAATCGTAGCATCGCATGGGTCAATTCGCTCGACACGGTTTTCCTTGTCAATCTTAATCTCTCCAAATGAATTTGATGTCGTCACAGCCCAGCCGAAGCTCCACGCCAGAATCTTATCTTTCTTGTCATACAAGACATTTCCGGCATCAACCTCAAGATTGAAGTCAACAGTGGCGTCATTCAAGCTCTTAGCAGATTGAACGATCATAATGCAGTCAACCCCGAACTCATCAAGATCTCCAAGGAAAGCATCCGCATTGTGTGGGTCATATGCAATTACTTTCAGTTTCAGATCATATTCAGCAATGATTCGTTTGTAATATGCAATTATGTATTTATAGTCCGTCTTCACTCCACCAAGAGTTTCCGTAAGATCAAGCAAGCCTTCACGCACCCACATATCATAAGGTGCGCGGTCGGTCTTTATGTGTTCTGCAAGCCGCTTGCTCGGCATAAAAGAGTGAGATGAAAGAAAATACTTTCGGCTACCTTCAATGTCCAGAGGGAATTCCAAGACTCCGCTGGTGAGGTCACCGCCACTGGAAAGGTCAAGGCCAAGGAAACATTCACGGCCTCTCATGTCTTCAAGTGTCGTATTACTTTCACACTTTTTCCAGTTCTCAATGTTTAAATACTGGTGGTCTTTGGCCTGTACCCAAATATTCAACGACTTTGTCATAAAATTTCGGAGCTCTGCCCCTCCCATTACGCGCGCTTTAATTGCTTCGGCTCTCATATTTGTGAGCATTTGCGGTGTCCAAAGTGGATTTGACTTCGGCCAGATCTCTTCATTATAGATTCTGTCGCCTTCGACATCCTCTAAGTCTGGTTCCGCAATATAAACAAACTGTGTATCGTCAACAACGAGCCCTGCAAGAATAGTTTTACAATAGTCATAAAGCTCTTTACATGGGCAATTGATATCGAATCCCGCGGTAGTGATAACCGAAATAAGAAATTCCACCATGTTCCTGCCGCCGTCGACTAGCAGTTTGTACATCTGGTTCGTCTTGTGTTTGTGGTATTCATCGACTGACCCAAAGTAAGGCCTGAACCCATCTATAGAATCAGTGTCGCGTCCAAGCGCCCGAATAAGCCCGTTGCTAAGATTGCACAGGATCGCGCTTCGATAATCCTGAATAGTAAAAAGCCCGGCCTTTGTTTTCGTGCCGGACAATTCGACGTCTGATTTTATAAATTTCTGGCATTCATTCAGAACGATTCGGGCCTGCAGCTCCTTAGTCGCTGTCGCGTAGATCTGCGGGTATTGATAACCTGAAAAATTTCCATAATACAAAGATGGTACCGCGTTCCCGACGCTCTTTCCATTTTGTCTTGCAATTTGTACATACGATGTTTTGAATCTGCGAAAGCCTGTATCTTTATGAACCCATCCCTGCCATGACCCGAAAACAAATTCCTGATATCCGACGCAATGCATCGGTGCGGGGTGTGTTCCCTCTGCCAGGACTAGATTTTCCGCGAAGTTTATCATACTTAAAGATTTCTTTATGTCCCAAATATACGGGAAATCTTCGGTTCCTTGCCGTTCCAGATCGTTTAAATGTCGCTGGCCAGCCGATATTTCAGTCTTCCCTACAGGCTTTTCTATGGCTCCGCTGGTCAAACTTATGGCGTACGCTGTTGTTCGGTCCATTCAATCACCCGCTCTTAAATTTATCCCACTTCGATGCAGGCTCTTCTTTCTGCTTTTTCGGCACATTCTTAACTTTTGCCAATGGATTCAGGAAGAGTCGATCTTCCATCTTGATCAGCATTTCCATTTTTTTATTTATCGCCGTATCCAGATTCAGGACCGCAGCGGTTGAGCACATATCGAGCAGCTTCTGCCGGATCCTATAATTGAATTCTGCGTCATCAATATAATCCTCGACATCGTCACAGTTCTTGCTGATTTTATCAATCGATTTTCGACGCTTAATCAGATCGAGGTATTCGCTGTATGTCACACAATACCGAGCCAGAAGACCGGCATCACCGGACGCGACGAATTCGACATCTTGATAAAGTGCTATGCACTCATTCCATTTTCTTTTAGCCTGGTAGTTACTACTGACATAAACCGGACAAATAAACTTTTGCTCTCCGAATTTGATCTCCGAATTCTTGCGATCTTCGATCTCTTCTTTGGTCAAATGGCGAGCGTTTCCGCCGGCGATATGCAGCTCTATTGGTTTCGCAGGTCTGCCTGCCATCTTGCCACCTTCTTTTTACCATATTTTGGTCATTTCACGAAATTTTACGCGGAAACAGAGGGAATGCGGTCTCCAAAGGTTGAGTGAAAACTTTTTTAGCCCCCCAGGGGGTGAAATTCGTCTTCCCATCGCTTTAATAATCCCCGCAGCATCATTTGCGTACTTGCCTTATCTTTCTTATACAGCCGTCCAATATCACTGTGGCTCTTTGCACTGACCGGTATTAAATTACTGTCTGAAAGCCGTAGCGCCCATGATTCTCTCAGCTCAATAATATGATGTGGAAGGGTAGCCGCCATTAGTCTATGAGTTATGTAGTAAGCGTACACATCTATTCCGTCATACTTCGCTATGATGTAGTCTCGCTTTGCTTCCCACTCAGGAGAATGATAGAATGCTGTATACTGTGTATCTTTGCCGTGTCGGACGTTTCTGTCATAGGCTGACTGCCTCTTGGCTTCTTGTTCCGCAATCAGATGGGTGTGATCTGGGCAGTATCTTTCGGTTATAGCGCACAGGTTATGACAACCAGGAGCATTACAAAATTTAGTCAGCATGTCATCACCTCACCTCTCTCATTCGTTTGTTTTGGGTAAAAGAAAAGCTGATGGTTATTCCATCAGCCTTACTTATTTTACAAAAGTCTATAAATCATTTAAAAACTCAGTAAACGACATTACACTATAGCCATTCTTTTTCATTTTCTTGTATAGTTCCTTGTCATTCGTTACAAGTGTGCAGTTTTCTCTTTCAGCCGTGTCAGCAATTGCGGCATCCTCTCTATTACTCTCTGTTGTTTTTATTATTTTATCGTATCCTTTCCGAGTCCCCAAATAAAGATTGCTAAAATCAACAAAATGCCAGATTGCCATAGAGTTTGGAAGTGATTTGGGTCCTAAACGTTCAATCGCCGACAGAATATGGTTCTTTTTATTCTCGTCCGGTATTTTTTTTATTTCACTAATCTGTATATTGGTAATGCA
>CAZTEH010000041.1:0-32037 GCA_964612345.1 uncultured Oscillospiraceae bacterium
ACCAAATCAAATTCATTCGTTTTTCAGCAAAATAATCTTCCATATACCAGTTCTTTAGTGATACTGGAACAGGCTTTTCCATAGCGCCGTTGAAGGTCAGATCGTCGCCCAGATTTGCACCTGCCATATAGATCGGAACGATTCTCTTGCTTGTCTTTCCGTAGAACAGCAATGGCAGTAAAACAACCAGTGCCAGCATAGCAGACATGATGTACATGTTGCTGGAGGACAAAGCCAACGCTGCAACATTCGGGAAAGTCGCCTGCAGATACGGAACGACCAGTAAGGAAGACATTACCGGGAATACCAGACAGATCACAACGGTAAGAACCGTCAATGAAGTGAGTACAAGCCATTCTTCCTTGTGAACGTTTTGCTGAATGTTTTCTCTCTTTGACATGATGGCAACCATCTTGCCAAGCCATTTCGTCCAGTAGAACAGGGTTGCTGCACTTCCAAATACGATAAACATAACGAGCAGAACATTGCCTGAATCGATGAATGCTTTCATCGCTGCCCATTTTGAAACGAGCATTCCCAAAGGAGCCAGGAACATTCCGGAGATACCGACGATCATAAAGGTCGCCAGTTTTGGCATTCTTCCGAATAAACCATCCATATCCTCGATGTCTCTGCTGCCGATATTATGTTCTGCAGTACCAACACAAAGGAATAAGAGTGACTTTGTAACAGCATGGAATATGATCAGCATGATTCCTGCCCATACAGCCGCATAAGTTCCAATTCCTCCGCAGGCTACGATCAATCCAAGGTTTGCAATGGTCGAATAAGCAAGAACTCTCTTTGCGTTGCTCTGTGAAATTGCTGCAAAGGATGCCATAAGGAAGGTGATACCTCCTACCAGCATTACCATGATACCTGCAATGTTCCAGCCAAGCACCGGCGAAAGTTTGATAACCAGGAATACTCCTGCTTTAACCATGGTGGATGAGTGAAGTAATGCGGATGTTGGAGTAGGAGCTACCATAGCTCCAAGCAGCCAGCTGTTGAACGGCATTTGAGCTGCCTTTGTGATTCCGGCGAATGCAAGAAGTGCGGCAGGAACAACTACGCTTGCTCCCATCATTCCCATGGCAAGCATCTGGTTCAATTCCAAAATGCCATAGAACTTTCCTAACACTACGATTGCCAGAACAAATGCCAGACCTCCAAGCAGATTCATGATCAACGCTCGGAAAGAGTTGTTGATCGCTTCCTGTGTCTTTGTAAATCCGATCAGGAAGAAAGAACATAGAGTTGTGACCTCCCAGAAGAAATACAACCATACAAGATTGTTGGAGACTACGATTCCAAACATTGCTGAAAGGAATAAGAACATCAGGAAGAAGAACCAAGGTCTTCTGTCTGCTTCACCATGATGGTGATGTTGGAAATCCTTCATATATCCGATGGAATACCAGCAAATTAAAGTACCGATAATACCGATGATCAGAACCATCACGATGGATAGCCTGTCTACATAAAGGTTGTTAGCAACATGAATTCCATGTCCGATGCTTAGTTCAAACCACACCATAATCGGTGCTTGGATTGCTACAAGAACTGAAGCCAGGTACTTTTTGTACTTGATACCCAGATAGAAAAGTACGATCGCGAGACAAACCTCGATACCCAACATTAGGTAATTTATGGTTTCACTCTCAAAATCAAAATACTCTCCGCCTGAGCCGAAGTATTGTACTGCGAGATAAATGGAAGCTGCTGCAATCACGATGGAAGCAACCTTCACGATAATATCTCTTGCCGCGTCAGTCTTGAGAACCAAAAGAGCTAGAGCTACGACAAGCGGAAATAAGATTAGAAAAAAAATAGTGCTCAATTTAATCCTCCTGTTCTAGTTTCTTCGTGAAAAACCCACCCATAATTTACCTATTTTTAATCGCCAGCGGCGTGGTAAATTTTGTTTGTTTTTTCACTTCTAGAATTTAAAATCATACGTACACATTATACTCTTGACTTGCTGAAAGAACAAGCTTTTTGTCAAAGAATTGACAAAGAAATTACTCATAAATTATGCAAGAATTATCAAAAAATTGCGTCTATTTGGGCGGCAAAAAAACCAGCGGTGATCGCTGGTTTTTTGTTGCTTTTATTATATTGCCTGGATGCAATTTATTACAGTTCCGCTTTTGCCAGTTCGTTCTTCTTCGGTTCAACCTTCATTGCCAGGATAGTACAGACTACACCCACAGCAAGGAATAGAACGGAGGAAGTCTGGATCGTACTGAGCATACCTTCAAAGCTGCTGAAGAACCCTGATCCGTATTCTTCAAGATAGTAATCCGGACCCCAGTCCCCTTCAAACCATGGCAGCCAGGCAAGAGCGAGTCCGCCCATTGCAGCAAGGCCGAAGAAGATATAGGAAATTCTCTTCAGATCTCCATTTGCAAGTCCCGTCTTTGGATTGACCGGATACTTGACCGGATCCTTCTTGGCAAGTCCGCCGTACATCTTTTTCCAGATGATGTAAAGGATCGGGCCGGATACGATACCCAGCATACCGCCGATAAAGAAATCAGTTCCATTGATAAAGTAGGAACAAAATGCGACGAGGATCGGTACGATACATAGTACGCAAAGGAAACCGAATCCACCAGGGATCTTAAACTTATAATCTTCCTTTGGAATTCTCTTTCTCAGAATAATCGCAGAAATGAAAATCATCACATAAGAAGATACCAGAAGGAAAACATCTACAACGACTACTGTTGTAAACGCAAACTGGCATAAAATGATATTCACGATCGCAACGGAAAGAACCGCTACATATGGAACTCCATGTTTTTTATCGCATCGAACCAGGATCGGAGGCGCCAGATGGTCGTCCGCCAAAGCAAAGAATCCTCTGGATCCCGACGCGATATACGTATTATAGATGGAGCATTGGGCTAATACTGCCACGACTACAAAAAATATTCCAAAGCCAGGCCCCCAGAAGGTAGTTACAACATCTGCGTAGCCCACGCTTCCCGCTTCGGTACCCCAGTTTTCCCAGTCTCCCAAAGCTGCCAGACCTGCCATGGTCGGGATAATATAGACTGCCATGATCAAAGGCATCGTAATGATGGTTGCTTTTGGAATAACCTGTGGGTTTTTCACTTCACCGGCAATGGTGGACATGGATTCATATCCGGAATACATCCACATTCCAAGCGCAATACCCATACCGATGTAGTAAATCCAGTCTGCCCCCGCGATTCCTGCCAATCCCATGATTTCTCCATCTGCTGTAAATGGAATGAACGGATTCGAGGTCCAGTTCATGAAGCCGCAGATTGCCACCATTGCAAATGCGATGATAACCAATACAGACAAGATGGTGCTGACGATACCGACATCTTTAACACCACGGATATTAATATAAGTAAATACCAGAATCATGCCGATTTTAAACGCCATTTCTGCACCCCAGGATAAATCCCAGGTATTTGCTATGTAACCTCCCGCGAGAATGACATACAAAGTATTATCAATATAGATCGAGATGGTTCTCCACCATCCTGCCTGGAAGCCCCAGAATTCTCCGCATGCTTCCTGGACCCATTTGTAATAGCCGCCCTCCTGTTGTCTTGCAGACGCTAGCTCCGACGCAACCAGTCCAAGCGGTGTACTCCAGATAAAAGGCAGTACGATCAGCATGATTAGAGTAAGACCCGGGCCAGCCTCCGGTATCATCTCTTCAATCCCGTACGCACCTGCGGCACATAGGCAGAAGATCATGAACACTACCGTAGAAATTTTAATGTCATGTTTTTTTAAGCCATGCTCACCAACATCCATTGCTGCTGATGACTGCTTTTCAACATCGCTCATTAACGTTTCCTCCTTCACAGATAATTAAATAGTTATAAAAAAATAAGACCTTATTTAATTGTATGTAATTTTCAGAAAATAGGCAATGACAAATTTGCTATATTAGCATTACGCAGTTGCTATAATACCCCTGTAATTTGAATTATTTGCTATAAAAAAATCCCTCTGTTTGGAACAGAGGGATTGGATGCCTTATTTATTTAACATAGGATATTTTTCATCAAATTTAACTTCATCTGAGCCAAGCTTGATATTGGTTCTGATCTTGCCTCTCTTTTTCTGAATCACATAGATCAGGATCGGCAGGAAGATGGCAATCAGTGAAATGACTACAACCGGCAGACCGCCGTCTTCAAATACCAGCAGTACCATTCCTCCGATCTGGACGATAGCCGAAAAGACAGCAAGACCGGGATACCATCTTGCTTTAACTGTCAGAATTTCATTTGGATCATATCCTCTTTCCTTCAGCTTCTTTCTGAATTTGAACTGGGACATGCAGATTCCAACCCAGCACAGCGTTCCGGTAAATCCGGAAATACCGAGCAGGTTCGCATATAGAGGAAGTCCCCCTTCGCCCCACATGCCAAGCTCGTCGGATGCGAACCCGAGCAGGAATACAATCCAGATGGGAACGATCGTGAAGATCGTTGCATTCTGTGGAGTGTTGTATTTATTCAGCTTCGATAAAAACTTCGGCGCCATTCCTTCAACAGAAAGTCCATATAGTGCACGAACCGTTCCATACAGTCCTGAATTCGCACAGCTGAATGCAGCCACAAGCGTTACAAGCGTAAATAAACCGGCTGCCCATTGCAGTCCATATGCCCCCAAGGTAAAGGAAAAGATCGACTCGTCAAGGCTTGCCTGCGCATAAGGTACGATCAGTGTTAAGATAAAGACCGGGATCACATAGATGCAGATGATACGGAAAGCAACCTTTCTGCAAGCTGCAGGAACGTTCTTTTCAGGATCCTGTGTTTCAGCAGCGGAAAGTCCTACGATTTCAGAACCCTGGAAGTTAACCAGCGTCCAGATCATATAGGTTATGATGATAAATCCGCCGGCCGGGAATAATTTTTCCATTACCGTGCCGTCACCGCCCAGGAGCACCTGACTTCCAAGGAAGCCGCCGTCTGCGGTGAACGGATGGATATCTCCGCCGATCACTCCGGCCCAAATTCCAACGCCGCAGATTACGAATACGATAATCGCCAGGATTTTGATCATAGCCAATACGGACTCAATATGTCCAAACCATGTTACCTGGAAAACATTAACCAGGGTCAAAAGAACCAGAGCCACGAGACCCCAGACAAAGGTGCTCCAGGCTTCATTTTCAAAAGGAAGAGTAATAAAATAATTCATAAATACACCGGTTGCCAGCGCTTCTGAAGGTACATAAGCAACCCAGTTGAACCAATAAGACCATGCAATACCGGTTGCTGCGGTATCGCCCAGGAACTCACTCGCATAGGATACGAACGAACCCCTTCTAGGAATATTAACAAGCAACTCACCAAATGACTGCATTACACCGTAGATTGTTATCCCACCAATGATATAAGCAATCAATACCGCTCCGGGGCCCATTTCGGAGAAGGTCAAACCCAGTCCTAAAAAATAGCAAGAACCGATAATTCCTCCTAACGCAATCAAGGACACGTGCCACGCTTTGATACCTCGATTCAGGGTACGTTCTTCAACTTCTCTGTGTTCTGTCATTGTCTTTTTTGCCTCCTTTTTCTCACATACAACGATGATTAGATTTTTTGCATTCCGCATCTTCTACTTCAGTGCAACAGTTTAGGTTAACTTTCAAGTTCTATGCCAATGTCGCAACTACATGTTTGTTAATTTCTAATTTTCAGAATACGGACTAATTGGAACGCGGAAGCTTGTCCTTTTTTCTCCTGTTTCGACACTTTTCTTATATTATTGACAATGAAATCTTATTTTTGGTAAAATTGCAGCCGCATTTTCTCATTTTTGATATGCATTCGTGAGACATTGGGGTTACCGGCTTATCCCGGCCGGCAGCTATAATCCGATAAAGTGATACACCGCGAGGAGTATTGCTCCCGGCACCCCCAGGATACCTACGATGACTGCAGAAAGGACATTCAGAGAGATATGCATGCTCCAGTAGGCTCCGATCCAGTTTATCAGCAGGATGGATATTGCCCCGGCCACACTGTTGATCACCAGCCGGAGAATGATTTTGATTGGAACCAAAAACATATATCCTACCACGTAAAGGGCAAAGATACCAAGAGCATACGCAAGTAATATCCCGATTTCCGTACTCATTTCCATTTTATTTACACCCCCATTTTATAATTTATGTTTTTTATGAATAAAATAGAATTGAGAACTTGACGAAAGGATGTGAGGTCGATGAGCACACCACTGAATGGCATTGCGAACACGGCAAGTAAGATATACCATCAGGTTCTGAATGTTCCATATCCCGAGACTGAGGAAGAAAGACTGATCAGCTCGATCAAGGCAGCCCATTCCGACTGGCAGAGAGCCGAAGCGATGTTCCATGAAGTTACCGATCCGGACTTAGTCGACCATGCCATCTATGATGTGATGGCTGCGAAAACCAAATACATTTACTTACTTAAAACAGCAAAAAACAGAGACCTGCATTATTAGCAGGTCTCTGTTTTATTCTATCTGTGTTTTACTATCAGAGTTCCCGTCTGCCTTCCATTGCCTTGGACAAGGTGATCTCATCCGCATATTCCAGATCGCCTCCCACAGGCACGCCGTGAGCAATTCTCGTTACCTTGATGCCGGCGGGCTTGATGAGTCTCGCCGTATACATGGCGGTCGCTTCTCCCTCAATGTTCGGATTGGTTGCAAGAATCACCTCTCTGACATCGTTCTGCTGCAGTCTGACGATCAGCTGCTTCAGGTTGATATCGTCCGGCCCGATCCCGTCCATGGGCGAGATCGCTCCATGCAGTACATGGTAAAGGCCTTGAAATTCTTTGATCCTTTCCATCGCGCTGACATCTCTGGGGCTTTCCACTACGCAGATGATGCTCTGATCCCTGGCGGGGTCAGAGCAGATGCTGCACGGGTCCACATCCGTCAGGTTGCCGCATATGGTACAATACTTCATGTTTTTCTTGGCTTCCCGTATCGCTTCTGCCAAAGCAAAGGCATCCTTGTCATCCTGGGAAAGAATGTGAAATGCCAGTCGCTGAGCGGTTTTCCCGCCAATTCCGGGCAGCTTGGACAACTCTGCAATTAAATTACTTAACGGTCTTGCATAGTGCTTCATAGCTTTTCCTTACATGATTCCAGGGATGGATAATCCACCGGTCAGCTTGCCCATTTCATTCTGGGTCATATCCTCGATTTGTCTTAATGCCTCATTTGCCGCTACCATAATGAGATCCTGCAGCATTTCCACATCATCGGGATCGACGACCTCAGGCTTTATTGCTACTTTTATTATTTCCTTTTTTCCATTTACAGTGATACTTACGGCTCCTCCGCCTGCAGTGGTTTCAACTTCCTTCTTGTCAAGCTCTGCCTGCATCTCTTCCATTCTTCGTTGCATCTGCTGCATCTGCTGCATCTGCTGCTGCATATTTCCTGCGCCGCCGGCACTCGGTTTTTTTCCTGCTCTCATTCCTTTTCCCATTTTATATTCCTCCTATTGTATATCAATATGAATTCCAAATTTATTACCTATTTCACTTGCGAGGTCCTCGGCAGTCTTTTCCTGCTCCTGCCGGCCGCTGCCATCGGTCAGGCTGCACTCCAAAAGGAGGCGTTTTCCAACATGCTTCTCCATGAGCGCCTCCAGATCAAACGCGTTTTCCCTCACGTAGGCCAGGGTCATTTCGTTGGATGCTTCCACGATAAAATGATTTTCGTTGATCTCCTTCAATTTGGTCCCTACGCGAAGAAGATTAAAGCTTCCCTTTAAGGTTTCCCCTTCTTCGAAGATCGTGTGCCATAGCCGGTCATGATCGGCGGAGTTCTGTATGACAGCTGCTCTCGCTTCAACCGGTTTTGATTCTGACGTTATCGCTTCAGTCTGTTTTGATTCAGCCGTTTTCGCGGCTTTAACAGCCGGCTGCGGTTCCGTCGTTTTCATATATCCCTGAACCGGCATAGAGGAAAACCCGGTCTGATCCATTGCAAGCTTTACAATGCAAAGCTCCAGCAGTATCCTGGGCTGGGTTGACCACTTGGCATCCGACAAGGTCTGGGATAGCTTGATAATGCTTTCATTTATATAGGATAAATCCGTCTCTTCACTTTGCTTCCTGATTCGTTCCACATTTTCGGAAGACATATTGATGATATCCTCCGGATTTTTGATAAATTTTGTCATAAGCAGGCTTCGGAAATGGGAGACCCAGTCCTTCATGAACTGACGCACATCTTTTCCGTCTGCCATCACTCTGTCCAGCAGCAGCAGCGCATCTGCAATCTGATGCCGTATCACGAGATCGGTCATTTCAACGAAGATTTCTTCTCCTGCCGTTCCAAGGATATCGATGACATTGTCTCTCGTCACCGTCTTTTCTCCCGAGGAAATGCACTGATCCAGCAAGCTCAGGGCGTCACGCACCGAACCGTCCGCATTGGAGGCGATCAAGCCCAATGCCGCGTCGGATATCTTTACCTCCATCAGCCCGCAGATATCTCTCATTCCCTGGCGCAGTGTTCTTTCCGGCACTCTTTTGAAATCAAGTCTCAGACAACGTGAAAGAATGGTCGCCGGAAGTTTTTGCACCTCGGTGGTTGCCAGAATGAACATGACGCTCTCAGGCGGCTCCTCCAGCGTTTTCAGCAGTGCGTTGAAGGCCCCCGTGGAAAGCATATGTACTTCATCGATGATGTATACTTTGCAGCGTCCGGCTGCAGGCGGATATTTTACGCTTTCGCGAAGTTCTCTGATGTTGTCGACGCCATTGTTGGATGCCGCATCGATTTCCATGACATCCATGAAGGTTCCATCCTTGATGCTCATGCAGTTGGCGCAGACGCCACAAGGTCTATGCCCTTCCTCCGCAAGACAGTTCATAGCCTTTGCCAGTATTCTCGCAGTGGAGGTCTTGCCCGTGCCTCTGGTTCCACAAAACAGATAGGCATGGCCTGTCGTCTTCGTGTTTATTTGGTTTTTCAAGATTTTCACGATATGTTCCTGGCCCAGTATCCCGTCAAAGGTCTCAGGCCGAAAGGAGCGGTATAAGGCTGTATACATGTTCCATCTCCTATATTTTTTAATGAAAAGTGCCCTTTGGAAGCTTCGCATGACATTGGAGAAGGCTAGTCTGCGGCACATAAGAAATTCCACTTATCGCTGCTTCCTTCCGGACCTGACGAGGTTCATAGATTCTTATTGCGCAGGACCCAAACCAAGCCAGGCGAAGCTACTAAAAGGCACCCTATTATTATAATGGACTCAAGCATAGAAAGTCAATGCCATTTCTTTGGTTTTTCCAGCCATTTGGACCAATGGATTCCAGTCGCTTTCACGAAATAACCTTATATAATTCGTCGCTTGCAGGCGGTGCAATGACGATTTTTTCATCGCCCACCATACAGATTCCGGCTTCCCGCTCACAGATCCTGCCGATACAAGCTGTCGGGATTCCTGCGTTCTTAAGTTCCCTTTCCATCTGCTCCTTCACATCGGGATGCACCATGATCATCATACTCCCGCTGGATATTAGTCTTAAATAATCAATATCAAAACGGTCGCAAATCTTTTTTGTGACCTCGGCCACCGGAATCTGATCGACCCATACCTCCGCACCGGTATTTGCAATATCACACATCTCCCAGACGGCGCCCAATACGCCGCCCTCCGTGATATCATGCATGCCTGCCGTACCGATCTTTCCGGCAATGACGCCTTCCTTGACGACACTGACCTTCTGCAGCATTTCTGCCGCTTCCCGGAATTCTTCATCAGAAAGGAACCCGGCAAGCTCGTCCTTAAAGTCGCCTGCAATAATGCCTATCCCTTCCAGTCCGGCCTGCTTCGTCATTAAAATATAATCTCCGGGCTTCATGTTTTCCGCCTGCTGAGATGACCACTTTGCGCCTCTTCCAATGGCGGTGGATACAATGACCGGCTTTGTGACCGCAGGAGTGATTTCCGTATGCCCGCCGATGATTTCTACGCCCAGCTCTTCGGAGGCCTGTCCCGCCTGCTTCATGATCTCCTCCACCTGCTCCTCCGTCGTTCCGACCGGCAGCAAGACGGTGAGCATAATTCCCAGGGGCTCGATGCCGTTGGATGCGATGTCGTTGCAGGAAATATGTACTGCAAGTCTTCCGATTTCACTCACTGCAGCCGTGATGGGGTCCGTTGACAGGACGCATTCATAAGAGCCGAAGTCCACAACGGCGCAATCCTCTCCGATTCCCGGACGTGTGATCACCTCCGGCCTTTTATATTTAATATTTTTGAATACGATTTCTTCAAGCAGTCTGCCGTCGAGCTTTCCGGTCTTTAACATTTCGTCATCACCTCTATATAAATCTTTGTTTTATTCGTTCCATCTTTTTATATTATATCTTTTTTCCCAGCTGATTACCACCCTCTTATTGGTCAACAGATCTTTATTATGTTAGAATGGTATATGGTATTTATTGTTGTGAAGCCTTTTTAACTTCTAAATGCATAGTAAAAATTATTATTGAAAATACTTAATCTGTGGAGGTGATCAAGTGTGGAAAATAAGAATTATAATTTAGACAGTAAAGAAAATCTTGGGCACGGCATAAAAGGCGAAATCAACACTACTGCCAATGATTTAAAAAACGATAAGAATAACTCAAATAATAAAACAACAAATGATAAGATCAACAAAGAATAAAACCAGGAAATCAAATAGAAAACGCAAAATTCTCACAAAAGAATTTTGCGTTTATTGTATCTTTAAAAGTATAATCACATAAATCAACAGCTATTCCAGATTGCTTTTGATCTTTCCGATCAGCTCAGCGTATCCCTGATCATCGAGAAACATCGGCGGATTGCAGCTCATCTGAAACATACCTCCGTAGTCGGGTCCGTCGATCTGCTTGGGAACGATGTGGCAATGCAAATGGGCAAGCTTGTCACTGAACATACCGTAATTGATCTTGGCAGGATCCACAACAGCCTTCACTGCTCTGCCGGCTTTGCCGAGGTCTCTCATGAAGGCCTGCCCTTCCTCGGGTGATAAATCCGCAATTTCTTTTCCGTGCTCCTTCAGGGCAATCAGGGCTCTTCCATAATAAGACTGGTCGCGGTAAAGGAACAAATCTGTGATCTCCAGCTCACAGATGGGAATCATGAACTGGTCGCGTTTATTAAAATCGGTGCAAAAATGGCAATTTGGGTCTTTCATATATTTCTCCTTTGCATTACTGAAAAATCAAACAATAAAAATTATCTCCCAAATCGAAGTTTTCTGCAACAGTAAATCTGAATTCACTAAAATTTTTTTTTACTTCCGAAACCGTCAACTAATCAGCAATCCCATTACTGCTCCATACATAATTGAGTTTAATGGTTTTGATGTGATTGGACAAGTACCTGAAGAACAGCCCACAAGCTTGTAGTATAAAAACCCTAGGACCCCGCCGATTGCCGCACCAATTATCATTTTCATCATTTATTTTCACCTTACTCCTTACCATATTTGAAACAATTTAAAACCATAATACACCCAATTTAATTTTTTATCGGTGATTACATCACCGAGGGCAAGGATATTTACCGAATAATAAAAGCGGTCATAACGACCGCTCCATTCTGAGATGTTTTCTTTATTTGTAGTCCGCTTTCCACAAGCCATGAAGTTTACAATAAGCGAATACTGCGATCACCTTGTCGTCCTTGCAGATTTTAAAACAGGTTTCCGGTTTATCCTTTGTATCGACACAGTTCAGCTGTTCACCATTTTCTGTCTGTAAATAAATCCAAACGATTCTGTGCTCTTCCGTCATTGGGTGCGGTGCACTTCCTACCTGAACAGATATTTTATCTTCCTCCACCGTTATAACCGGAACATGCTTTTCCTGAGATGCATCCGTCGTATTGGCGATGATTTCCTCCATCGGTTCTCCACAGCAGCTCATCGGTACTCCTGTGTCACGGAACATGCTTACCATGTTTCCGCAGTGTTTACACCGATAGAATTTTGGTTCTTTGCACATAGATCATACCTCCTATTGAATTATTATATACTTTTGTACCCATTTTGTTATTTTATTGATGCAAGATATTTCTCTGCCATAATTGCTGCGATCGCTCCGTCAGAAGTGGCTGTTGCAACTTGACGCACGGATTTTGTCCTTACGTCCCCTGCTGCAAATACTCCCGGAAGATTTGTCTTTGTATCTTCCTTTGAAAGAATGTATCCCACTTCATCCAAATCGATTTGGCCCTTGAACAGCTGCGTCTGAGGGTCATTTCCCACATAGATGAATGCGCCGGCTGCAGGCAGGCTTTCTTCTTCACCGGTTTTAACATCCTTCAAGATGACTTCTTTCAGTACATGCTCTCCACCGATGACCTCTTTAATTACTTTGTTGGTCAATATTGTAATCTTATCATTCTCACGGGCTTCATCCAGTTCGATCTGTGCTGCGCGGAATCCATCTCTCCTGTGCACAATTGTCACATGATCTGCAAATCTGGTCAGGAAGACTGCCTCCTCGATCGCTGCACTTCCGCCTCCTGCAACAATAACATCTGCTCCCTCGTACATGGCGCCGTCACAAGTTGCACAGTAGTGGACTCCACTGCCTTTCCTTTCCGCAGCTCCGACTGCGTCAAGCGCCCGCGGCCTTGAACCGGTTGCGAGAATAATGGCCTTGGCATAGTATTCGGTATCTTCGGTCCGAATATACTTTACAGGTCTATCAAGTCTCACCTCGAAGATTTCCTTCAGATCGTCAATTCTTACTTCGAATGATAGTGCTTGCTCTTTCATATTTTTTATCAGGTCTTTTCCATTAACAGGCCCATCGGTTCCCGGATAATTGGCAATATGGCTGGTTGAAGCAGCCTGGCCGCCGCAAACACTCTCTTCAACGATTACGGTTTTAAGCTTTGCTCTGCCGGCATATAATCCTGCGGCTAAGCCTGCCGGCCCTCCTCCCAGAATCAAAAGGTCACAGTCAACTCTTTGCATCGGGGCGGGTGGAATAACGTCTCCTAAAATCTCTTCGATCGCTTTTCTGACCTGCGGCTTTGTCATGAATCCACTTAATCGGCCGCCGATCTCTTCTCCATTCTTAAAGAACAGCACGGTTGGGCTTCCTGTTACGCCAAGCTTCAGCGCCAGCTCACGGTTGTCCTGACGCATGATCTTTACAAACTTAATATAATCTTCATACTTCTCGGCCATTTTTTCATAAATTGGCGCCAGCACATCACACGGCGGGCATTCATCGGAAAAGAAATCCAAAATGACAGGAGTATCACTTGTTTTTAGCAATTCTTCAAATTGATCCGCATTTAAATATTGGACATTTTTGCTCATAATATCACTCCTTTCAATCGGTTTTATCTATTTTATTAAATCACTGTTTGTCAGCTGCTATTGGGAAGTACGGACAGTCAACGGAAAGGCAGTCAGGGTTATATTTAAAATGACTGCAGACATACCGGTAATTTTCCGCCCCGTTAAAACGATCGCTCATATCCATATAGGTCTTGATTGATGTGATGCTGTCTCTTTTACAGCACAGCGGTCCACCCAACTCACTAGCCGCTAATAAAGCTTTACCGGTCGCCAGCATTGCCCGGCCCCGCTCTTCCTTTGATTTCGGCGTAGCACCAAGGAATACCGATTCCGCAATTCCCACTCCGACGCAGGCTCCGCAATTCCCATGGAAACCGCAGCTGCCCCCTTTTATATCTTTCCCTCGTTTGATGGTTTCCCTTATTTTTTCCGTGTCCCTGATTCCAATGAGATTCTGATGTGCCGTTTCAAGCACCGCCGGCACCATGCTGTGATGCTCCGGACCGTGCATCTTCATGGTGGGCATATGAAAGATCATCTCAGCCAGACGGATTGGATTTTTCTCCGTGGATTTAACCAGCAGCGCTTCCATATGATCCAATACGTTGCCATTGTGGCACCCATCGCATACATAATGTCCCTTACTGCATTTGATGTTGGAAAAGAAGGTTTTTCCGCAAATGGAGCATCTCTGCTCTTCTGTACTTTCGCTATATGTCAAGGGACTTCCGCAGATCACACAGCCGCTCTGCACCTCAGCCTCCGCTTCTATCTCCGCTTCTGTCTCCGCTTCTGTCTCCACCAGGCGATTGATTTCATCCCGGTAGAAGTTCAGTCCGATGTCATAGAACTCCTGAATCGGTCTGCAATCCGGAGACAATATTTCTCCGTTGTTTTTGTTTGCAGCAACCACACCGCAGCCGCCGCCGCAAATAACATCATATTTACAGCTTTTGCATTTTTCTATATTTGTAACGTTCCGATCCTTCCAGACCTGAATTGCCTCATGGTTTTTCTGCACCTCCGGCCAATAGGTTCCCAGCTTAAAATCTTCTCTGCCGCAGCTTGCCGTACAACCATAAATATCGCCGTAAAGGTCAAAGACAAACTCCGTCTTACCGGCCGGGCATGTATCGAAGCTCGCGAGATACAGCTCTCCTGTATCAGCCAAATAACGGACCCCCATGAAGTCCGGGCGGTGAAATTTCTTCATAACAGGATACTCTTCGGCAAGTTTTGCTACATAACCCCAGAGCTCCACCTGGGAAAACAGATGCTCCGGCTTTTCATAGCACGCAAAGAGTTCATAATTTCTCCCTATTTGCGTCTTGAACCGCTCCGGCGGCAAATCAAGCCATCCCTTTTGATCAAGCAGTTCTGCCAGATTCACCAGGTCATCGATATTGTGTTTATCTGTGACCGTTCTGAGATTGATCGGCATTCCATTGGCAATTGCCTGTTCCATTCCTGCAATGACCCGATCAAATGTACCCTTATGATTTGCCGTCATTCTTCTTTGGTCGTGGATCATTTGAGTTCCATCCAGTGTGAACTGGACTTCCTTGATTTTAGCCTTCTTTAACAAGTCAATATATTCTATAAAGTCGTAACCGTTGGTTACGGCAGAAAGTTCATATCCCTCTTCAACACTTTTATCAACAATATATTCAATCACCTCTCTTTGTGCCTTCGAGTTCATGAGAGGTTCCCCGCCGAACAGCGTTATAAACGGTTTCGTCTTAACGTTTGCAAATTCCTTGCGGATATAATCAAAAAAACTGTCCACCGTATCCTTGGAAATCAATTTTGGCCTTCCGTCAATTCCGTGCTGAAAGCAATAGGTGCAGGCCATATTGCAGGAATAGGTCGGAATCAGCATCAACTGAACCTGGGCATCCTTTACCTCATCCTGAAACTCTCCATATGCCTTCTTCAGCGACTGCTCATAAGCTTGCTGATCTTTGAACAAATAACCTCTTTCCAGAAGATATTCCACCATTTCCGATTCGATTTCGTTTCCATTTTCTAAATCACAATACCGCCCGTACTCCATCTCGCTCATCATATCAAAGCTTCCTGCAACAGGATTCAGGATGGCATATTCGATCGGATCATTTTTATCCATTTTTACGATTATATTATTTTTTGCAAAAATCATTTTGCCCTCCATTTTAGGGGAATTTGAGGCAGCTTTATGCTGCCTCATGTAATTAATTGTGACAACCCGCTACCACCTTTGATGCCTTTGAGCAGCACTGTGCTGTTGTAAAGTTCGCACAACAAGTAGCTTTCGCAGTCTTCGTCGCAACTTTCTTCATTCACTTCACCTCCTTGAGTGCATTTATTTCACAGCTTTAATTGTTAAACTGATGAAATCATAACCATTTTTCAGGTATTCCCGCCTGTTCAATATCTCGACTTTATCAAATTTTGCATTCAAAATGCTTTCCAGATATTCCTCTTCGGTAATTGCTCCCCCAAAGCATTGTGCCCAGGCTTCCGGGTCATTTTTCACTTCAGCGGGAAGCGGATATTTTGCAACTGCATCTGCAACGACAAATCTGCCTCCCGGTTTTAATACTCGATTAATTTCACGATATACCTTACTTTTATCTTTTGCATGGTTGATCACGCAATTGCTCATCACACCATCAAAGGTATTCTCCTTGAATGGGAGTCTTTCGATATTTCCTTGTGCAAAGGCCACGTTTCTTACCTTTTCCCTTGTAGCATAGTCGATGGCTTGTTTGACCATAGCCTCCGTAAGATCTAACCCAATCGCCATTCCCTGAGTACCGGCCTGCCTTGCGGCTTCTACGGTGTCTACTCCCCTTCCGCATCCCAGATCAAGAATTTCTTCTCCCTGCCTGACTTCCAGTTCATCCAGTGTGCTCCCGCAGCTGAGGGAACAGCTCTGTGTGCTTTCACCCTCGTATCTGTTAATAATTTTTTCATGCAATTGGCTTTCGCTTATCATATTCATGCTCTATATTCCTTTTTCAAAGATTCTATAATTGTTGAGAAATTAGAATCAATAATTCTATATATCATCACAATTTTATATTTATTACCCTTATTTATTTGTTTCAACATACTACAGATATAAATTTTACTCTGTAACATTGTCACAGAGCTGTTCATTAACCGGAAATGCAATTTTCATTTTTTTACCTCCATTTATAATATTTCTTCATCTCTTTGATTCAAGCATATAAAATTGTGGTCATATGTCAATTACCATTTGAGATATTCATAACATTATTAAAAAATAACGAATAAGGGTTAAGAGCGTTCTATGCTCTTAACCCTTCCATTATTTTAAATATTCTACTGTTTTTTCAGGATTTACACAAGACCTGGAATTCTGCCGTTAAAGCAAAGCCTCCAGATTTTCCATTGTAATATCCGATATCAAAGTATTGACGATTTTGCCATCCTTGATAGCTACAACCGCCGGGATCTCATCGACTCCAAGCCTGTCGGCCAATCCTTTGGACTTATAGACATCTACTTTGGTAACTTTTACTTTGTCTTTGTACATTTCTTCAAATGCTTCGATCATCGGAAGCAAGGCTCTGCATTCCGGCGAAACGGCATTCCATAGGAGTACGATTCCCGGCAGCTCTCCTCCCATGATCTGATCCTTGAACACTTCGCTTTCCGCAATATATTTTTCGGCTCCATATCCGGCAATTGCACCGTCGCCAACAGCAGTAGCAACTTGCTTGAGGAATTTATCCCTCACATCTCCAGCAGCAAACACACCCGGTATATTTGTTTCCATCTTCTCATTTGTGATCACATAGCCGGGCCTGTTCAGTTCAATCTGCTCCCGGAAGATTTCCGTATTCGGAAGATACCCGATAAATAAGAAGCAGGAATCAACCTCAACCCTAATCATTTCGTTTGTCTTCGTATTCTTCAGCACGACTGCATTCAGTCTCTCTTCCCCGACGAATTCTTCAGGCAGGGTATTCCAGATGAACTCCATCTTTGGATTGGCCAAAGCCTGTCCTTTTGCAATTTCGTTGCAGTCCATGATACCCTCATCATGCATTACCGATACGATTACTTTATCTGCAAATTTGGTAAGGAACATGCCCTCTTCGATTGCAGCATCTCCGCTGCCGATTACCATGATGGTTTTGCCTGTATTTGCTGCTGCATCACAGGTTGCGCAGAAAGAGATCCCCTTATCATAAAGGAACATATCCTCATTTTTAGCTCCCGTCAATCGTGGTTTTCCGCCGGAGGCTATAATAACAACCTTGGCTTCATAATCCGTTCTGAATGTTTCCACGACTTTTGTGTCGCCTTTCAGCGTTACTCCCTTAACATCCGTAAGTTTGAAGTTTACGCCGAATTTCTTTGCCTGTTTGTGAAACAACTCCATTAAACCAAGCCCTGTGGAGCCATCGGGGAAGCCGGGATAATTCTCAATTTCATTGGTATAGGTGGCCAGCCCGCCGACTAATGATTTTTCTATTAATAATGTGTTTAATCTAGCTCTGCCGCCATAGATTCCTGCGGTCAATCCTGCAGCCCCGCCGCCGATGATAACCACATCATACTTTTCGACTTTCTTTTCCATATTTTACCTTCCTTGTTATTTATTCCATAAGAAGTTAAGGGGTATGCTGAATAGCTTCCCCTTTAGAATATTTTTGCTGATTCAATTACATAAAAAACTTCGCTAACAATTTACTTCCGATAAAAGCACCTACCAATAAGGCTAGTGCAAATACCCAACCGGATAAGGAAAGAGAAGCAATCCCGCTGAATAATGCTCCGATATTACAGCCAAAGGCTAATCTGGCGCCGTAACCCATCAGCAATCCGCCTAATATGGCTGCAATCACTTGCTTAACCGATTTTATTTTCTTAAATTTAAACTGAGATGCCAACAACGTAGCCGCCAGGGCTCCGATAATAATTCCCACATTTTGAATGGAACCTGTATCGTTTAAAAATCCAGCTTTTAAGGTGTTTTGTGCACCGGCAGAGGAGAAGTAAAACCATTTATCAACACTTCCGCCAAATGCTTCAAATATCCAAGCGCCCCAGTTTGTAAAAGGACCCGAAACACCCCATGGGTTTCCCGAGGAAGCAAGAAGTGCGATTTGCAGTACGGAGAGCAATACCGCACCTGTTACATATGTAAACGGATTTTTAAAGATGGTTGCGTAGTATTGATTTTTCTCAAGCTTTTCCCAAATTTTTTTCAACCTTGCGTCACCGCCTTTCTAGAAGTTAAAAATACTTCTGAAATCGCTATTTTGTCTTTTCAATTACTACTTCCCATTCGCCGTCGCCAACTTCATCGATTTCCACATTATGTCCCTGGGTTCTGGCCCATTCAGGTACGTTTTTCATTGCACAGCTGTGATCGATCTGAACGATCAGCACATCTCCGACTTCAATCGAATTGATTTTCTTTTCTGTTTTCATAAGAGGTACAGGACAAGCCTCGCCTAAACAATCTAATGTATATTCTTTCATTTTAATAATCCTTTCCCGCGTTATGCGCCCATTTTCTTTTTCTGCCACAGATCCGAAGCAACATAGATGCAGCCTATGATTAAAAACTGTATTACAACGGCACCAAACCAGCCGAAATAATCCGGCAAAAATATTTTAGGACCGTTTGAGATAAAATTAATTTTCCAAAAACCAAAATGATACGCTCCGAGAAGTGACCCTACGATAAAGAACACCAGGGCCAGCATCTGCATCATAAAGCCTTCTCCCACTCTCATCAAGGTACCGGATGCACAGCCTCCGGCAATTACCATGCCCGTTCCAAACATGATGCCTCCTACAACCGTTGCAAAACTAATCGGAACGACATAATTCATCCCCGGAATCGGTAGTCCATTGACAAAGGCACCATATTTTATCGCAGTGAAACCTATGGTAGTAATGGCAAAAGCTATCAAGACGGCCTTTGTTATCGAAGTGCTCCCTGTAATCCACGGATCTCGAAACGATGCGGTAAAGCAAAATCTCGATTTTTGGAGAACAAAGCCAAAGCCGATGCCAAATATCCAAAACATGGCAAGATTGCCAGACTTATAACTAAGAGCAACCCCGATCAAAATGATAATGATCACCAGGGCAAATCCGTAGGGTATTTGACTTTTCTTTGGTTTCTTAGGAGCACGAGTACCAGATCGTTGAATACTTCTAATTTCTTCTGACATAGGTACCTCCTTTTACGTGTAATGTTTGTTAAGTTTTTGACAGTTTACATATGGATTATAGCATATAAAATACTTGCTTATCTATATCATCTGGTTATACAATATAACAAGTAATTATGACAAGACGTTAAAATTTTCTACCTGTAAGTGTTATGACAAAAAGTTTTATGTAATTTTTGGAGGATCGGATATGCAAATTGACCATCTCATACTATTCCATAAAATAGCATCGGAAAAAAGTATTTCTAAAGTCGCAGAAGAATGCCACCTGTCACAGCCCGCTTTAAGTCAGCAGATGCGAAAACTCGAGGAAGAGATCGGCTTGCGCCTTTTGGACCGCAGCAATCGAGGCATCGAATTGACCAACGGCGGAAAGGTTGTCTACAAATATTTCCAGCAAATCATTGAGGTTTATAAAAATATGCTGGAGGATATTAAGAGTCTGAATCATTACAGCGGCACCGTCAGAATCTTTGCATCCTATGTGGTCGGACAGTATGCCCTCCCCTGCAGTATTCATAAGATGAGCGAAAAATTTCCGAAGTTTAATTTCACATTGGCGACCATGTCTTCCAGTGAAGTTGTTCGTAAAATTTCTGAAGAAAAAGGAAGTGTCGGATTTATTGTCAGTTCAATCAATAATCCTGATTTAATCTGTAGGCATATCTATACCGACAAGGGATATCTGGTATGCTCGGAAAAGTTCTATAAAGAGAATGATATTACACTGGACAAGCTGAAAACATATCCCATGATCACGATGACCGATCACTTCAGCTCTCAAAGAATATTGAATCAAACATTAAAAAAGGCCGGTCACGATATCGGCGATTTTAACGTTTTAATGAATCTGGACTCGACAGAATCATTGAAAGCATCCGTAATTGCAAATCTTGGTTTTGCAATCCTGCCGTACATGTCCATCAAGAAGGAAATCTATTTAAAACAGCTGAAAATCGTAGAAATTCCCGGCTTCCAGGTCAACTATGATCTGCATATGATCTTCAAGAAAAAAGAAGATTCATTGGATACCCCTGCAGATGTCCTGGATTATTTCGAAAGCATCGTAGATGAGACCTTCTGTTAGATTCACCCACCGATATAGAATTCCCATATTCCGTTCACCGGTTCCAGGATATTGACCTTGTAATGATGCAAACTACAATAGTTCTTAACGGATTCTGAGACACAGCTGTGATCGGTGATCAGCATAATCTGCTTCCCCTTGGAAATCTCGCCCTCCTGCTGCATCAATTTCATGATGGGGACAGGACACATATCTCCCAGACAATCCAGTTTTATCATTTCCGAATTATTCATCACACAAGCACTCCTAACATATCCTTCCACCAGTTCTGATGATCCAGATACCAACGAATCGTATCAACGATCCCATCTTCAAAACGAATCGTCGGCTCCCAGGAAAGTGATTTCTTCATCTTTGTGGAATCGATTGCATATCTCAAGTCATGTCCGGGTCTGTCTTCCACAAATTCGATCAAAGTCTCCGGCTTTCCCAATTCTTTCAGAATCCTATTTATAACATATAGATTTGTCCTTTCATTATTTCCGCCTATGTTATAAACCTCTCCAATTTCGCCACGATCCAAAATCTGGTCAAGCGCAGTGCAGTGATCATAAACATGCAGCCAATCCCTAATATTGATCCCATCCCCGTAAATCGGCAGCTTTTCATTGTTCTGGGCCCTGATGATCATGGCCGGAATCAACTTCTCCTGATGCTGATATGGGCCGTAATTATTAGAGCACCTTGATATGGTCACCGGAAAACGGTAGGTTCTGAAATAGGATTGTGCGAGCAGGTCCGCAGCAGCTTTTGATGCCGCATAAGGATTCGAGGCCTGAATCACGCTCGTTTCCGTAAATAATAAATCCTGCCTGTCAATGGGAAGGTCTCCGTAAACCTCATCCGTTGAAACCTGATGGTAACGCTTTACCTGAAATTTTCTGGATGCATCCATCAATACCTGCGTTCCTATCATATTACTCGTTAAAAAAACGGCTGGATCTTCAATGGACTTATCGACATGACTTTCGCCGGCAAAATTGATGATAACATCAAAATTTTCTTCGCGAAACACATCAAAGATATAATCCTTATCCGCAATGTCCCCTTTTAAGAATTTGAATTTTTGGTTTTGAAGAGCATGATCGAGCGTATGGATGTTTGCTGCATAGGTTAATTTATCCAGGCATACAACATCCCATTCTTTATGCTTTTCAAGAAAATAATATACGAAATTACTGCCGATAAAGCCCGCACCGCCGGTAATCAGTATCTTCATGGTATCCTCCCTCAGGTTGTCGCAAGTGTAGTTTAAATGGATTATATCACATGTTGACAATCCAAATACAGATATATTATGATTAGGTTTACAAATTACCACCCTGTAGAAACCGAGTGTGAAAGATATGATTGTCAATTTTTATGAAAGATATCAGCCCAAAGAACAATTGGGTTTTATTGAGGATGCTTTACTGACAGGCTTCCTTTCCACCGACGGAAAATATACGAATTTACTGAAAGAACACTTTAAACAGAGCAGTGGCATTGAAAATATTTTATTTACGCCCTCTGCTACCGCAGCGTTGGAGCTGGCTGTGCAGCTTCTCGCTTTAAAGCCCGGAGACGAGGTGCTCATTCCTTCTTTTACCTTCCCATCCGCTGCCAATGCCGTAATGAAATGCGGCGGCACTCCCGTTCTCTGTGACGTCGATCGGATGACGAAAAACATCTCTCTTGAAGATGCTGCTTCTAAAATAACCAAAAAAACGAAAGCGATAATCCCTACCCATTATGCGGGGATTTCCTGCGATATGAATAAACTGATTGAGCTTGCAGGGGGTCATCAAATTGCCGTCGTAGAAGATGCAGCCCAGTCCGTTCATAGTCTGTACCATGACAAACCTTTGGGTACAATCGGCGATTTTGGAGCATATAGTTTTCATCACACGAAAAACTTTTCCTGCGGAGAGGGCGGAGCTTTTCTTTGCAGCGATCCGTCTTTTATGGATCAAGCTGAAATCCTAAGAGATAACGGGACCAATAAAGCACAATTTTTCAGGCAGAAAGTGCCAAGCTATTCCTGGCAGTGCACAGGTTCGAATTATATGATGAGCGGAGCTTGCGCTGCTCTGCTGTACTCCCAGCTGCTTGATTATGAAGTGATCACTGCAAAACGAAAAGCAGTCTCAGACGCATATCATGAGATTTTAACCGCATCAGCGGAGCGGCTGGACGATAAGATCAGCCTCATGGAGGTGCCCGATTATTCAACTCCCAATTATCATATTTATTACATAAATTGTAAAAATTACGAGACCAGAGAAGCTTTAAGAACAGGCCTGCTTGCCGACGGCATTGATGTCAGAACGCACTTTGTCCCCTTGCATCTTTCCGATTTCAGAAAGGCGATGGGCTACTCAGCAATGGATCTCCCGAACTGCTTTACCATTTACGAGACCATCCTCAGACTGCCGATCCATACTGAAATGACAAGAACCGATTGCGAAATAGTTACCGATTTTCTGATGAAACGAGTGAGAGAAATAAAATGAGTACCATAATCAACATTATCATTCCGACTTACAATGCTTCCGGAACGATCCGGCTGCTGGTGGAGCAGCTTGAAAAGGAACTCGGTGGATACAAGGTTCGCATTATTATGATCGACGATGCCAGCTCGGACAATACCAGGGATATCATCTTATCCCTGGCAGAGGATCATCCCAATATCGATTACTTTTTCGCACCGAAAAACAGAGGGCAGCAGACTTCATTGCTTGCAGGTTTAAAAATGATCTCAGAACCATGTGAGTTTGTCGTTACAATGGATGACGATCTTCAAAACCCGGTGAGTATGATCCCTATACTCATTGAAAAAATAAAATCAGGCTATGATTTGGTCTATGCCGTTCCGGCTGTAGGCAATTGCTCCTATGATCCGGCTCCATCTGCTTTCCGGCGTCTGGGCAGCCGCTTTCGGGATCTGCTGTTTGACAGCTTCACCAATAAGCCGCCCGGGATAAAGGTAAGTGCATTTCGCATCATGTCTTACGAGCTTGCTATGAAAATTACAAAATCGGAAAAGAAGTATTTCTATTTGTCGGCGGAAGCGTTCCAGTATAATATACGGACTGCCAATGTAACCTATGAGTATGTTCCAAGACTTTGTGGGCGTTCCAGCTATCATTTCGGCAAATTGCTGCTGGTGTATTTGAAGCTTTTCCTTACCTATAAACTGAACTTGTTTTAATCTGGAGAGAGTATGAAAAAGATATTGATTCTCGGCGGGTCCAACTGCCAGAAGAACGCCGTTCTATACGGTAAATCACTTGGATATGAGGTGATCGTGGCCGATTATTCAGAAACACCCGCGGCCGGTTGCTATACGGATCGACTCATACCGGTAAGCACCTTCGATGCGGAAGGCTGCATCCGTGCAGCAAAAGAAATTGGTATTGACGGCGTCATGACCATGGGTACCGACCAGCCGGTGCTGACTGCAGCGCTCGTGGCAGACGCGCTGCATCTTCCTTCCGCAATCGGCCCCAACGAAGCGAAATCCGTAACCAATAAAAAAATAATGAAGGCCCTCTTCAAGGCCAATGAAATACCCACTGTAAACTATAAGCTGATCCATGCAGGTTCAACCCTTGACGATATCAGAGAACTCTCTTCTCCCGCAGTGCTGAAGCCTTTGGATTCTCAAGGGCAGCGCGGTGTTTTTCGTTTGGATGACAAAAGGCTTGCTTTTCAGTATCTTGATCAAACTCTCTCGTTTTCGAGGGAAAAAGAAGCGCTGCTGGAGGAATACTATCCATCGGATGAGATTACCGTAAGTGGATGGATCCATGAAGCCCGGCTGACCATACTGACGATAACAGACCGTATTTTACTGCAGGATCCCGTCCATATCGGTATTTGCACCTCCCACAGATTCCCAAGCCGCCATATGGATAAATATAAGGAGATCAAAGAAATCTCAGAAAAAATCGCAAAGGCCTTTGGTCTGAAAAGCGGCCCGCTTTATATCCAGATGCTCATTGGAGACAAGGGAATCATGGTAAATGAGGTTGCTGCCAGAATCGGGGGTGCGTTTGAGGATGTTATCATCCCCAGAATCAGCGGATTCCACATATTGGATGCCGTGATGAGGACTTCTTTGGGCGTGGAAGTTGATGTAACTCTTCTAAAGGATTTTGACTGCTCGAAATCAAGTGTTGAAGCCTCCGTCCAGCTTATGTTTGCCGATCAGGGAGTCATTTCGGCAATCACACCCGTTGAGGAGCTGCTCGCTCTTGATTATGTGATCAATGCGGGCTATAATTATCAGCCGGGCGACGAGATAAAATCAATTGAAAATGCAACTGCCCGTTTCGGACATTGTGTCCTTGTTTCCGGCTCAGGTTCCATAAAGGCATCCATTGATCAATTTCAGAGAAAATTTCAGATATTGGATGAGAAAGGTAATAATTTATATAAGGTATTATAATGCTTCATCTTTTCAAAGACAATAAAATAGCCCGTGCATTGATTTACAGTCTAGCTGTCTGCATTCTTACCGCGATGGTTCTTATGCTGTTATCCGGGTGTGCCGGCAAAGAAAATACAAAAGAAATCAACATAGCGGAGCAATTCGGCATTGCTTATGCACCGCTGCAGATCATGAGAGAGCAAGAATTGCTGGAAAAGGCTCTGCCGGGTGTGAAAATAAACTGGAAGCAATATGGCGGCCCTACCCCCATCAGAGAGGGAATGCTGGCAGGAGAAGTAGATTTCGGCTTTATGGGACCCGCACCCGCATTGATCGGCATCGATAACGGAATGGAATGGAAATATGCAACAGGAATTTCTTTCAATCAGGTTGCCCTCGTTACGGATCGTCCGGAAATCAATTCACTCAGTGATTTTTCCGATACCGACCGGATCGCGATCCTTTCACCGGGTTCCACACAGCATATCCTGCTTTGTATCGCCAGCAACCAGGTATTTGGAGATCCAAATCAATTTGATAATCAAATTGTTTCGCTCTCACATCCTGATGCCATGGACGCACTGATCGCCGATACGGAAATAACGGCACATTTTTCAACCCCTCCCTATCTGGATAAAGAACTTGCACATGGCATGAAGATCGTCACGACAGGGGAAGAAATCATGGGACAGCCCTTTACCTTTATCACCGGAGTTGCCATGGAGCGCTTTTATGAAGAGAATCCGGAAGAATACGACGCCATCCTCCGTGCGTTAAATACCGCCATCGATTACATCAATAACAACATGGACGAAGCGGTGGCTATTTTAGCCCCGATCTATGATGTGGATGAAGAAACGCTAAAGAAGCAAATGACTTACAACGGTACGATTTATTCCAATGAGCTTACCGGTATCGACAGACTGGCAGAAGAAATGTACCGCATTGGAATGCTGAAGAATAAAATCAACTATCAAGAAGCGGTTTTCCCTGAAAATAGAGGTTCCAATGAAAATACTGAAAAAGAATAAGGAAAAATATATTATTTTGTTTTGGATCATCGTTCTTCTGACGATTTGGCAGCTGGCTGCTACGGCTGGCGGAGTATCCGGCCTTCTACTGCCCAGCATTGGAGAAGTGGCTTCGACTTTGGTCGATTCCTTCCTTCATGGAGATCTGCCGTATCAAATTTATTATTCGCTGAAGGTGATCCTGATCGGGATTCTCATCGCGGTTATTTTGGCGATCTTATTGGCTCTGTCCTCGCAGAAATCTATGATGATTTCCGGACTTGCCAAGGTACTGTCCGCCATTGGCCATCCCCTGCCCGCGCTGGCGCTGCTTCCGCTGATTATCATCTGGTTTGGGACCGGGGATGCCAGCATTATTGCAATTATAGTCCATTCGGCTTTGTGGCCGGTTTTGATCAATTTAAACTCCGGCTTTCAGGCGGTTCCTCAAATATATCAGGATATCGGCAAAAATCTGGAGCTGTCTCCGTTGGAAATAGCTTATGAAATCAAACTGAAGGCATCTTTGCCCTATTTGATTTCCGGGGTTAAAATTGCTTTTGCAAGAAGCTGGAGAGCACTGATCGGTGCGGAAATGGTCTTTGGCGCCATCGGTTTGAAAGGCGGCATCGGCTGGTATATCTTCAAGCAGAGGACATTCATGAATACCCCGGGATTGTTTGCAGGCATCATCGTTGTGATATTGATCGGCTTATTCATTGAAAGATTCCTGTTTGACCTTATTGAGAGAAGGACTGTGCAAAAGTGGGGTCAAAATATAATCTGAACAGATAAAGGCAGCAACATATGGATATTAGATTAAACGGAATAACAAAAGAATATCTTCATGAGGAAGGAAATTTCAGGGTTCTCGATCATTTATCGCTGGATGTTCCCAGCGGTCATTTTGTATCGATCATCGGCCCTTCGGGCTGCGGCAAGACGACCCTGCTGAAGTACATCGCCGGCTTTGACGGCAACGGGAATCCTTCAAAGGATATCTTTATGATTTTTCAGGATTCCAATCAGCTGTTTCCGTGGAGAACGCTCGGCAGCAATCTTTCTTATGCCATCAAGAAAACCAATAAGGGAATCCGCAAAGCGGAAGCTGCAGAAAAAGCGAAGGCTGTCCTCGAGGAAGTCGGTCTGCTTGAATTCTATCACTATTATCCCCATCAGCTTTCAGGGGGAATGAAGCAGAGAGGTGCCCTGGCCAGAGCACTGGCGGTGGAATGTAAAGTTCTTCTGATGGATGAGCCTTTCTCTAGTTTGGACAAAGATAACAAGGAAATCGCCTATGAGCTTCTGCTGAAAATCTGGCGGGATAAGAAGCTGACGATCCTCTTCGTGACCCATGATTTAGAGGAAGCAAAGAGATTATCAGGGCAAATCCTTTACTTTGAAGATCTGAACGGTAAAATCCCTGTCTGAGTTCATGTATTGTACAATTCTTATACCATAAATGTTGTTCTGAAAGCGATGGACCAATGTACAATTTTCATCTAAAAATTGGTGCAGTTCATCCATATATCGGAGGTTCCCGTAAATCATATTCCAGATCGGTCGCTGCGAGTAGATCAGGTCCATTTCATCGGACAGAATGATATACTCGATTTTATTTTCTCTGATATAGTCCTCAACGGACAGATCCCCATCTTTTAAGTAAGACAGATTTCGATAGTCGAGAAGCTTACCGTTGTCAAAGTAGTATTCACTGTTCAGGTTTGCCAGAACCATGTTCTGAGGGTTAACTGCCTTGGAGATTTCATTGATGTAGTCTTCATAACTGTTATCCAGCCAGGGAACAATGTTAAGGCTGCTTGTTACAGCAGCGATCACAATTAAAATTATAACAGCTGCATTCTTTGCGAACGATTTCGCCCTTTTTAAACCATTCATTATGTTATCCGCAGCCAATAAGACCAAAATAAAAAACAATGGGAACAAAAAGACAATGCTTGTCTGATTGTATCTCCCGATCATCACCATTCCGGCAAGCATGCCTATGATTCCCTTTCCAATCAAAACAGCTTCTAATCTGTTTTTCAGTTTGCCAGATAACAGCAGTAACGTTATGACCGCTGTGGTCAGAGCAAACAGCGCAAGTTCAAACCGAATATCGGGAACGTAATAAGTGCCGCTTACTCCATGCCATATCTTCTTGAAAAAGTAAGGCAGCTCCATGAGCTTGTTTGTAACCGGAGCACCGACATCAAATTCACTGTTGCCATATTCGAGATAATGTCTGAAGAATTTCCGGTCAAAAGCCAGGCTGATTGAAACAAAAACAGCTGCAAAAACGACAGTGATTCCGGCATAACCCAGTAAAGGCTTCCATTCCTTAAGCCGTTTTATTTGCTTTGCACCAATTGGAAACAACATTGCCCCGCACATCGTCCCAATCAGGAAACTGTTTGGATGGAGACCGATGGACAATCCTGTAATCATGCCTGCGATCAGATAGTGTTTTTTGAAAAGAGCCAGCAGACATGCTGCGATACAGCATACAAGAAGGATTTCCTGTCTGGCAAAGTGGCTGGCATAAATAAATTGAATATCAACGGATAAAAATATGGTACCTGCCAAAGGATACCCACAGGAGCGTCCCGATTCTGTTCTGATGAAAATGGTTTTCAGCAGAAGATAAAACAAGATAAGTGTGATGCAGCCAAAGGTAAGAGAAAGAAGGCGGAAGGCAAAAACATCGTATTGAAACAATGCCAGCATCGGCATTTGGAAAAAATGAAATATGATTTTTATTCCATGTGGATACCTTGGCTTCAGATCATAGAAGGTTTCCGTCACCCCCAGGTCACCTTTTTCCATCATATTTCTCGTCAACCCCGACAGCCAGGATTCGTCGGAATGAACAAACGGAAATTCGGTAAGAAAGGATAAACTGATAAGAAAGTAACAAAAAATATAGATCACCAGGATCAAATCCTGTGCCTTACGGGCCTGATGCATCGGATTATAATGTAATATATCGATGATATTGTTTGTTTGTTTCATAGCTCCACCGTTGTAATCTTCCGTTTTTCTCACTATCTCATAACGAATCTATTATTTCAACTATAAAATAATAGCATGTTGTATAATAGATATTTATATCACAAAGTTTTCATTATGGTATATGATGTCTACAATGACAGTTTACATATCGGTTATTACTTTTTATAAGGAGGAGGCAAGTTTGTGCGATCGATTGCCAAAAATTTAACATTCTTCCTGCTGGTTGCAATGCTAGCAGTCGTTATTTCTGCTTGTAATCCATCTGAATATGAGGAGACTGCCCCTCAAATCATCAATGCTGCTTCCCTTTCCGAACTCATATCAAGCAATGACGCTCTTGTAATCATTGATATGCAAAGTCCGGAAGACTACGCTGCGGGACATGTTGAAGGCGCCGTCAATATTGTCAAGGATGACATTGTAATCAATGTGCCGGTAGACAATATGCTCACCTCAAAAGCTAAATTTGAAAGACTAATGGGTGACAAAGGCATTGATAATGATTCAACAATTTTAATTTATGATACTGACAAAATGAACGCTGCACGTTTATGGTGGTCATTTCTGGTATTCGGGAATGAAAATGCCCGTGTAATCGACGGCGGGCTGGATGCTATTAAAAATGCAGGCATCGAGCTGACGAAGGATGTCCCGGACATTAAAAAAACGACCTACACTGCAGGCGACAAGAACAAAGCATATCTGGCAGACATGAGCGAAGTAATGGATCAATTAAATGAGCCTGATTCCAACGTTGTGTTGCTTGATGTCAGAACCGATCAGGAATACAGCGAAAAAGGCAAGATCCCCTCATCCATAATGCTGGATTACAACAATATCTTTTACACGGACAATACCTATAAAGATGTCCAGGCCACCAGGATCAACTTTATCGATAATGGAATGAGGCCGGAAAAAGAAATCATTGTGTATTGTCAAACCTCAATGAGGGCGTCCCCTGTGTTCTTATCCCTTTATAACGCGGGATATCGGAATATCAAAATCTATGATGGTGCTTATCTTGAGTGGTCATCAAATCCCAATAATCCAATTGAATTGCCTGCCGGAGCCAGCGCTCTGCCAAGCAAAAAAGATGCATCCTGAGGAGGAAGTAAATTATGAAGCTGAAAAAATTATTGGTTGTTTTACTATGCATTCTTATGGCAACAATGTCATTCACAGCTTGCGGCGGCAATGAAGAAGCTGCAGCGCCTGTTGAAGAAACACCCGTTGCATCCGAAACCAACGTTGTCGAAGAAGCGGCCCTGGCTTACTTTGCCAATTTCCCGGCTGACAAGCATGTGATTTCCCCTGCTGATTTCTTTGCAAAAATCGATGCAGGCGAAGAAATGTTTATCATCGACATCAGAACCGGCGAAGATTATGGAAAAGGCCATATTAAAGGTGCGGTAAATCTTCCGTTCGGAAATGAATCCATAGCGCAAAATCTTGAGTTTATTCCTGACGACGTTCCCGTATATGTCTACTGCTATACCGGTCAGACTGCTTCACAAACAATTGCTGTTTTAAACGTTGCAGGCAAACCTGCCTATAATGTCCAAAGCGGTTTTGTAAGAGGCATTTCTGTAGAGCCGAACTTCGAGAATTATTTAGACACCGAAGCTGCTGCCCTTCCAACCGACACCTATGCAGTCGATGCTGATTTAAAAGCAGCAGTGGAAGAATATTTTGCAACAGTAGCTTCGTACGCCGGAACTCCAACAGAAGCGCAAAACATAAAAGTTGAGACCGTAAAAGAAATCGTTGATTCCGAATCGGATGAGTACGTGATCGTCTCCGTCAGAAAGGCAGAAGATTACGCTCTGGGCCATGTAAAAGGTGCAGTCAACATTCCTTTCGGAGCCGGAATGCAGGATGCTTTGACGGAACTTCCAAAAGACAAGAAAATCATTGTTTACTGCTACACCGGTCAGACTGGATCTCAAACAGCTGCAATATTGAGGTTATTAGGCTACGAGGCTTATAATATGCAATTTGGCATGGGCAGTGTAGAAACAGAAAAAGGCTGGCTCGGTGCCGGCTACGAAACTGTAACCGAATAAGAAATTCTTTATTTCATGTGCGACCTCTTCGAAGAGCTAGGATGATTTTAGAAAGGAGTAATTTTTATGAAAAAAATTACAATGTTTATTTTAATCATTGCCATGGTTTTGGCGCTTGCGGCCTGCAGTACATCGGCGCCGAGCAATTCTTCTTCATCAGGTTCGTCACTGGAACCGCTCCCCGCTGCCAGTCCGGATCCAGAAAGTCAGTTTGGAGTTGATCTTAACATCAACATAAACACCATCGACAGTTACCTCGGGCGCGACGATGTTGCCTATCGTGACGTCAGAATGTTCATCGACCCGGCAGATTTTGGATCGATCGGCGGTAACGCCGACCTTTCTTCAACCATAACCGGGTTCCGCATCGTCCCTTATCCCTATCTTGGGACGCTCACCGAACTTCCTTGCGGCGGTGCATATTCTGGTGAGAAACTTTATGATCTGACTTGGAGTTCCGACGGCAGCATTGCATCTGCGGAACCGAATTATGCCGAGTCCCTCACGATTTTGGAAGAACTCTTCCCGAAGGATAAATCGATCTTCCTTATGTGCGGCGGCGGCGGTTATGCCGGCATGACCAAGGCTCTTCTTGTCAATCTCGGCTGGGACGCCGAAAAGGTCTATAATATCGGCGGAAACTGGGAATACAAAGGCAATAACAGTCTTGAACTCATAAAGTATTCCGATGATGAGGATGGCGCAGACATGTACGCGACCTGGCGCGCAGATTATACGTACATGGATTTTTCCCTTCTGCATGAGATATAGTGGAAGTGGTTCTCCTCTACTGCCTTCCTGAATAAGAGAAGCACACCTGAAAGGATCGGACAGGACTCGATCCTTGCGGGTGTGCTTTTAGTTATTGGCTCTATGTCAAGTGTTGGGGTGACTCAAGAAAAAAAAGAATAAAGTCAATT
>CAZTEH010000042.1:0-31701 GCA_964612345.1 uncultured Oscillospiraceae bacterium
ATATCAGATCGATTCCTCCCTGCTGAATGAAGAGGATATGGTTTATCCGGTTTAGGAAATGACGAATTTCGTTTATAAAAGAGAATCTACTCATAGAATAAGGGTTGGTCATATGACCAGCCCTTATATGTAACCCCTTTAACGGTGAAACTTCATTTTATTTTCCATCACTTTATTCGCAAAACTTTGAAAGGTAAAATCATCGGTTTTAAGAGGCTCTTCTTCTTCCATCTTGCAGAAGAAACATTTCGGAATCTCGTTCGTTTTCAAACCTTCCTCAACACAGGAATCACAGCCGGTGGGTTCGTAACCTGGCATTGCAAATTTTGATTCCTGATTTGCAGGACAATACGGGGAACCGGACATACAATCTCTAACTGGCATGCATTTCACTCTCCTTTTATATTTATTAGAATTTGTTCTCTTAATACCCTTATAATGGAAGGTGTAATCATATATCATAATTAATTAAAGAAATTATTATAATCAGACAGTTTTTATAATATTTTGATTGCGATGTAACGGAACAATGATTTTTCTGATATATGTTTTGAAGGAGGCGTTATTACATGTTTGACACAGATGATATTTACAAAGACAACGCCCAGATCGTTTTCAAGTTTTTAATAAGCCTTTGTAACGATGCAGATACTGCGGAAGAGCTCACGCAGGAAACCTTTTATCGTGCGATAAAATCGGCGAAACGGTATGATGGTACCTGTAAAGTTTCAACATGGCTTTGCCAAATAGCAAAGCATCTGTGGTACCAGGAAATTGACAAGAGAAAACGCAAAGGAACTTCTGTCCTTGATGATAATATTGTTTCCGACAAATCAGGCCCGGAAGAAGAATTGTTTCTGAAAGCAGAAAAAATGCAGCTGATCAAAGCAGTACATATTCTTGACGGGACTGCGAAAGAGGTGGTTCTATTGCGCATTACAGGTGCATTTTCATTTAAAGAAATCGGAGAAGTATTCAATAAAAATGAAAGCTGGGCAAGAGTTACCTTTTATCGGGCAAAACAAAAAATAGTGAAAGGAAGATTAGAATGAAGTGTGAAATAATCAAAGATCTTTTACCAAGTTACATTGATGGCTTGACGAGTGCTGAAAGCAATTCTGAAATCGAAGTGCATCTTATAACCTGTCAGGAATGTACGGAGATGCTTGAACAAATGAAAACAGAAGTCGATGTGGAAAATGTCGAGCTTAACAAGGAAATGATCAAGCCGTTTAAGAAGCTGAATAAAAGGGTTATAAAATCGGTACTAATAACATTGGCAGCTTGTATCATGGTCGTCGGATCCTATTTTTATTTTTTTGAAATTGGGTGGAAAGTGGACTCTGACGATTTAAACATTACGTATTCCACTGAAAACGATGACATATGGATAAACTTTGAACTGATAAATGGAAAAGAACTTAATTCCTGGATCGATCATCGCAAAACGCCGCCTACGCCAACTGTTATCACTTTCACAGAATGTTATAATAGTGTTTTCGATGACATAGGTAATAAATTTACTTATGGACTCCCTACTGATGAAAATGGTCATTTAAAAACATTTTCTGATGATGATTACATCATATTGCATTTCAAAGATAAAACAGAAACGCTTTATTTTAAAGAAATTGCTGAGGAGTTAGGTTTGCAATAAAAGTCTGCCCAGTATTATACGTAGAGAAAGGATTGGCCGTCAGACCAATCCTTTTTTGCGTTTCTTCTATTGCAGATTTTTATTAAGCTGTAACTTGCAGGAAGCAATAGTTTAAACATAGTTTTTAAATTTCTTCAATTAAATGAATCCCCTCGTGATTGCTCAGCAGTTCAATTGCGTCGGAATGCTTCATGCCCTTCGGAATCTTGATGGACATATGAAATCCGATCCCGCCGGAATCCGCTGCTCCGGTTTGATTGAGAGTAGAGCTTTGAATCTGTATTCCCTGACTCCTGACAAATTTCTGGTATTCCTTTAATGCAGGGATGGATTTCAATTCCACATACAGATCCATAACACGAGAGAGGTCGTAGATATAGCTTTCAAATCTCTTGAGGAAGGTCAGAGCGGAAAGAACCAGGATGCCCGCAATGATTGCCCCGGAGTAAAATCCGATACCCAGGGCAAGACCAATACATGCGGAGGCCCATAAGCCTGCTGCTGTGGTCAATCCTTTGATCTTTTGCCCGCCGGTTACCATAATGGTACCAACACCTAAGAAACCAACACCGGTGATCACCTGGGCGCCCATTCTGGATGGGTCGGCGATACTGGTCATGGATTCATAGATAAACTGATTGGTAAGCATAGCAAGCGCTGCGCCTACACAGACGAGAATATGAGTGCGGAAGCCTGCAGGGTGCTTTGTAGCGCCTCTTTCCAAGCCAATGATTCCGCCGAAAACAACAGCGAGAAAAAGACGGAAGGTTACCGACAGGATATTGATATCATAAAAGTAGTCAGGTAAGATAAACATAAATTCTTTCCCTCCCAGGAACTTTATTTTTCGTTTCTATATTATACCATATTCCAAAAATTTATGTTACAATTAGACAGAAATGCATAGCGGAAATGACGCAGCCATATTTTGGACGAAGGTGAGGTCTTGAAAAGTGTTTCGTGAGATTAAGAAAAAGAAGCTCATACTCGACAATCGAAAGCCTTACACGAAAGAAACAGCGGAATATATCGACGAAATCAATCTGATCGATTGGATATATACTTCCATGAGATTGGACGGGAGCAGCATTGGGAAAGCCAGCGTGCAAAGAATTGTCAAAGGCGAGTTCGTTGTAGATGTGACCATCAATGACCATTCGGCGATCGGGAATTATCAGGATGCAATCAAGCTCGCATACGGTATGGCCGATATGGGGATTGAGCTTACGGAGAAATACCTTTTCCGGTTTTATCAGATTCTGGCCAATCCCGAAAAGCTGGAATACAGAAGGACCAATCCGATTCTTGTAATGCTCGATTACATACCGCCTCATCCCAGTGAAATCGAGGAGCAGATGGATATACTGTTGCAATGGATGAATACCAACGACTTTCAAAGCAACCCGATTCTCAGGGCGGCATACCTCCACAATAAACTGGTAGAGATCTATCCTTACGAGGCTTATTCGGAAGCAGTGGCGAGAATGGCCATGTATTATGAGCTGATCAAAAACGGATTTCCGCCTATCCTATTAGGTCTCAGTGAATCGGAATACTATGCTGCGATTCGAAGCTATCTCAAAAAAGAAGAAATCCAGCCTTTGTACGAGCCCTTGGAACGGGGTGTGTACAATAAGCTGGAAATTATGATGCAGTTAACCGCTGACCAATCTTTATAAACGGAGTATTACTCCTGATCCGACAGCATGCGCTCTACGTTTTCAAAGGACGTGGAGCCTTTTGATTTTTTTGCTTTGATGCAGGCGCGGATATCGATTTTTTCATAGATATCCTCCTCGAACTTATCGGAAAAGCCCTTCAATTCCTCCAAGGTCAGCTCTTCAATGGCCTTATTCCTTTCGATACAGTAAAGCACGATCCGTCCGATGATCTCATGGCAGTCCCGGAAGGCGAGACCTTTGGAAACCAGGTAATCCGCGGCATCCGTTGCATTCATAAAGCCTGATCTTGCAGCATTCTCCATGACATCTGCGTGGATTTTTATGGTTGCGATCATCTGGGTAAAGATCACAAGAGAGCTTTTCAGTGTATCACCCGCGTCGAATACGGGCTGCTTGTCCTCCTGCATATCCTTGTTGTATGCCAGAGGGAGTCCCTTCATAATGGTGAGCAGCGTCATCAGATCCCCATAAACGCGTCCTGTTTTGCCGCGGATCAGCTCAGCCATGTCAGGGTTCTTTTTCTGCGGCATGATGCTGCTTCCGGTACTGAAGGCATCATCCATTTCGATAAACTGGAATTCGGAGGAGCTCCAGAGAATCAACTCTTCGCAGAATCGGGAAAGATGCATCATGCCGATGGAACAGCAGCTTAAAAATTCCAGGGCGAAATCCCTGTCGCTGACGGCATCCATGGCATTCAAAGAGACTTTTGTAAAGCCAAGTTGTTCCGCCAGATAGTCGCGGTCCGTGTTATAGGTGGTCCCCGCCAAGGCACCTGAACCAAGCGGCAGAGAATCCGTTCCATCATAGCAGTTTTCAAATCTCCTGATATCACGCCGGAACATTTCCCGGTATGCCATCAGATGAAAAGCCAGGGTGACGGGTTGAGCCCGCTGTAAATGGGTATAGCCGGGCATCACCGTATTCCGGTTTTCTGTTGCAATGGCGGTCAGAGTGCCGTTCAGTTCATTCAACAGACGGATAATTGTCTTGATTTCCTCTTTTAAATAAAGACGGATGTCCACTGCTACCTGGTCATTTCTGCTTCGTGCGGTATGCAGTTTTTTACCTATGGCCCCGATTCTTTCTGTCAGGATGCTTTCGATATTCATGTGAATATCTTCCTGCTCGATGGTAAATTGAATTCGGCCGGCTTCAATATCTCTTAAGATCTCAAGCAAAGAAGACTCTATTGCTAGAGCCTCATCTTCGCTTATGATTCCTTGTTTCGCCAGCATTTTCGCATGAGCGATGCTGCCGGTAATGTCCTGTTTATATAATCTCTGGTCAACTTCTATGGAGGCATTGAATTCCTCAGCCAACGAATTCTCCGCCTTTAAGAACCTTCCTTTCCAAAGTTTCATTTTTCTTTGCTCCTCCTTGCTTGTTCTGCTTCATAATTGCTCTGATCTTCATCGCCAATGAGAACAGATTGATAAAGCCTTCTGCATCCTTCTGGTTATATACATCGTCCTTGCTGAAGGTAGCAAACTCTTCACTGTATAGGGAATTTTCCGATTTGGAAGCCACCGGCAGGCAATTGCCTTTGTAGAGCTTCATTTTAACGGTTCCTGTTACAGGCTCCTGAGTTACGTTTATAAAAGCATCGATGGCTTCTCTGAGTGGAGTGAACCAAAGGCCGTCATAAACCAGCTGTGCATATTTCTGTCCAACTATATTCTTATATGCAATGGTGTCTCTGTCAAGGATTAATTTTTCCAGATTAGTATGGGCTTTATAGAGGATGGTACCTCCCGGAGTCTCGTAAACACCTCTTGATTTCATTCCAACAAGACGGTTTTCAATAATATCAATGGTTCCCACGGCATTCTCGCCGCCGATTTTATTCAGCTCGGTGAGTAGTTCCAATGGCGACATGGTTTTCCCATTCAATCCTACCGGAACACCCTTCTCGAAGTCGATATCAACGTAGGTTGGCTTGTCGGGTGCCTGTTCCGGCGGAACGCTCATTACGAGGATATCGTCAAGATGCTCATTCCAAGGGTTTTCCAGATTTCCGCCCTCATGGCTGATATGCCAGATATTCTGGTCTCTGCTGTAGATCTTTTCCTTAGACTGCGCTACCGGAATATTATGCTTTTCCGCATAATCAAGCAGATCTTCTCTGGATTTGAATTCCCAGAATCTCCAAGGAGCTATGATTTTGATCGATGGATTCAGAGCATGAATGGTCGCCTCAAAACGTACCTGATCATTTCCTTTTCCGGTGCAGCCATGGCAGATATAGAATGCGCCTTCCTGTTCGGCGATTTCAACGAGCTTCTTTGCCATGAGAGGTCTTGCCATGGAAGTCCCCAGCAAATAATCGTTTTCATAAACTGCACCTGCCTTCAGGGTAGGCCAGATATATTCGGAGATGAATTCATCCTGGATGTCGATAATATAGGATTTGGAAGCACCTGTTGCATAGGCCTTCTTATCCACTGCATCAAAATCCTCGACCTGACCTGCATTACAGCAAACCGCGATGACTTCATAATCGTAATTCTCTTTCAACCAGGTCAATATGATGGATGTATCCAAACCGCCTGAATAAGCTAATACTACTTTTTCTTTTGCCATTTTATTTTCCTCCTTTTTGGGCATCTATATATATGAAATGTCCTTTAACATTCTGTCCGGCTCTTTGCCTTTTTGCCGCGACTTTAGTCGCAGTGGCAAAACGGACAGCAGCGAGCGAAGCGAGTCGGAGTCCGTTCACGGACGTTAGAGACGATGACAGAATTTAGGCCAGAAAATCACGAATCTTCGATTCGTAGATTTTCATCGTCTTTTTCTGTCTGAGCTGTACAAACAAGCTGAAAAATGATTATTGAAAAGAGTATATCACTCGGGCAGCTAGATATCAAGTAAAAAATAAATATTTATACATTATATTTTATAATTATGCAGAATCTCGTTTAAGGTTGCTTAAATTCCGCCAAACGCTGTGGCAGGAATTTTTCCGTTGTTTACTTTGGTATCTTTTTTTAATATAATAAGGCTGATGACGAAAAGGTATCATCAAGTCTCGCAGAGATGGAGGAAAAGCTTTGAATATCAATCAGACTTATGATGAATTATCATTACGAATAGATAAAAACAGGATGATCCTGAATGCGCCCATGAAGGAGTATACTTCCTTTAAAGCCGGCGGTAATGCCGCACTTCTAGTACAGCCTGAAAATACGGAGGAACTGTCGTATGCATTGAAGATGGTTTTGGAACATGAGGTGAAGCATCTCGTCATCGGCAACGGTTCCAATATACTGATCAGGGATTCGGGTTACGAGGGTGTGGTCCTGCGGATCAGCGAACCGTTCCAGGAAATCAATGTGACATCTGAACACGTCGAGGCGGGCGCGGGCGTTTTGCTTTCCGTCGCGGCAAGGGAAGCCTGCAAAGCATCCCTGACCGGCTTTGAGTTTGCCGCGGGAATTCCGGGAACCATAGGCGGAGCAGTTTTCATGAATGCAGGAGCCTACGACGGCGAAATATCTCAAATTATTGAAAGCGCGGAGGTCCTGTCAAAGGACGGATCCCGTGTCTTTTCCTTAAATAAAAAAGAATTGGAATTGTCTTATCGACATAGCATTTTACAAACGACAGGGGACGTTCTGCTGAAAGCGACTTTTCTGCTGGAAAAGGGAGATCCGGAAAAAATCAATGCAAGAATGAGAGAACTTTCGGCGAGAAGGATTGAAAAACAGCCTTTGAGCTATCCCAGTGCCGGGAGTTTCTTCAAGAGACCACACAATCATTTTGCAGGAAAGCTGATCCAGGATGCCGGACTGAGCGGACTGACCCTGGGAGGTGCTCAGGTTTCGCCGCTCCATGCAGGATTTATTATTAATATCGGCGGAGCTACCGCAACGGATATAATCGATCTCATGGAAATCGTCAGGAATACCGTTTTTGAGGAATTTGGCATATTACTGGAGCCCGAAGTAAGAATAATAGGAGAATAGTCTATGTACCGATTATCGTATGATCTTCATACCCATACCACCTTTTCCCACGGGAAGGGGTCCAACGGAGATAACGTCAAGGCGGCCATTTCCAGGGGGCTCAAGACCATCGGGATCTCAGATCATGGACCGGGCCATGTGACTTATGGTGTCAAGCGTAGCAACATCTCCGTTATGCGAAGCGAGGTGGAACGGCTGAAGCCGCTGTATCCTGAAATCGAGATCCTTCTGGGTGTCGAAGCGAATATTATCAATCTGTCGGGTAGGCTGGATGTGTCCGAAGCGGAGCGGAAACAGTTTGATTATCTTCTGGCTGGGTACCATTACGGTGTATTTGGGGAAAAACCGTTCTTTGCACTGGGCGTTCATGCACAAAATTTTATCGTAAACGGATGGTTTCATAAAAGCACAAAGAAGCAGGAGCTGCTCAATACGGAATTGACGGTTCGGGCTATCTATGAGAATGATATAAAAATATTGACCCACCCCGGTGACAAAGGGGTTTTTGACATTGGTGAAATCGCTCTGGCCTGTGCGGACAGAGGAACCCTGATGGAAATCAGCACCTGGCATAAATGGCTCACAGTGGAGGGAATCAGGAAAGCGGCAAAGACCGACGCCCTGTTCGTGATCAGCAGTGATGCCCATACTCCGGAACGGATCGGAGATTGCCAGGGAGCCGTGGACCGCATCAAGGAGGCGGGACTTGACTTTAAACGAGTGGTAAATTTAATCTCAGAAACGAATGAAAACAGTTAATGCATTGATCGTAAAAGCGTTGAAAAAGAGGGAAATGCAATGGATGTGATTATTGTAACAGGGTTGTCGGGAGCGGGAAAAAGCCAAGCCATCAACTGCATGGAGGACATGGGGTATTATTGTATCGACAATATGCCGCCTGCATTGATCAAAAACTTTATGGATTTGATCATGAGGGATAAGGTAACCATAGATAAAGCAGCCTTTACCATCGATATCAGAGGCGGCGAGTTTTTTGACGACCTGAAATCAAGTCTTGTAGAACTGAAGAATGCCGGCTTGAAGTTTAAGGTTATGTTTTTGGAAGCTTCTGATGAGATCCTGATCAGAAGATTCAACGAAACCAGGAGAACCCATCCACTTGCCTGTGCGGGAAACACACTGGAGGGCATCACCCAGGAGCGGCAGCGCCTTCTGGAGATCAGAAAAGTTTCCGACTATATTATTGATACTTCCAATATGAAGACCGCCCAACTTAATGAGGAGATAAAGAAGCTGCTCCTCTCAGAGGAGGAAAATCAGAGCTTTACCATCAGCATTCAGTCCTTCGGATATAAAAATGGGATCCCGCTGGATGCAGACATGGTATTTGACATGCGGTTTATCCCCAATCCATTTTATTTGAAGAGTATGAGAAAGCTAACGGGAAACAGTGAAAAGGTAAGTAATTATGTCATGAAATTCCCGGAAACCCAGGAGTTTCTTCATACCGTCCACGACTTGATCAACAAATTGATCCCTTATTACACAAGGGAAGGCAAATCTCATCTGGTTCTTGCTTTTGGCTGTACAGGCGGACAACATCGCTCGGTGGCCATTGCGAATGAGCTATCCAGACAGTTCCTCGAAGAAGGCAAGCGTGTGATCACGGTTCATCGCGATATATAGAAAGGAAATATTCATGATAAATGGACATAATGTCGGACCGAGAATCGTAGTGATCGGGGGAGGCACCGGCTTGTCGGTCATTCTTCGCGGTATAAAAAAAATTACAGATAATCTTACGGCAATCGTGACCGTTGCAGATGACGGCGGAGGCTCCGGAATTTTAAGAGAAGATCTGGGCATGCTCCCACCGGGAGACATCAGAAGCTGTATTCTGGCCATGGCCGATGAAGAGGGCTTGATGATGGAGCTTTTGAAATACCGGTTTACCGAGGGTATGCTGGAAGGTCAGAGTTTCGGAAATCTTCTGATCGCAGCCTTAAATGGAATCTGTGGAAACTTCGAGGAAGCGGTGGCCAAGACCAATGAAATCCTTCGCGTCAAGGGACAAGTGCTTCCGGTAACGGGCAGCGATGTCCACTTGTGTGCCGAATTGGTAAACGGCTCCCATGTTTTCGGAGAATCCCGGATACAGCCTGAGGTGATCCGCCAGGGAAGTCCCATTGCCAGAGTATATCTCACGCCGGAAAAACCTGCCGCCGCGGGTAAAGTCCTGGAGGCGATCCACAAAGCCGATCTGATCCTGATGGGTCCCGGCAGTTTATTTACAAGCATCATTCCCAATTTTCTCGTGGACGGTATCCCCGAGGCGATCAAGAACGCAATGGGCAGAAAGGTCCTGGTCTGCAATATGATGACTCAGCCCGGTGAAACGGATCATTATTCCGTCTGGGATCATGTGGCGAGAGCAAGTGAATATTTAGGTGAAAATATTATTGAATATGTCATTGCAAACAATAAGGTTATTGATGCGGAAGCATTGAAGCCCTATAATGAAGATGGGGCGAAACAGATCGTTCCCACGCGGGAAGACAAACACCTGCTTCAGGAGAAGGGAATATCCCTGATCGAAAACAATTTTGTCGAGGTGAAAAAAGGGTACATCAGACATGACGCCGATCGTATCGCAAGTGTCGTTTACGGACTGATTTGCGATTAGATATATTAGCTCGCCCAATTTGTCAAACAAATTGTTGGCGAACTTATGCAAAGAAATCACAACGTTCCGTTCCGGAACTCCAGCCCAAGCTTCGCTTGCGCCGCTGTCCGTTTTGCCTAGCCAAGCAAGCTTGGGGCAAAAAGGCAAATCTTAACGTTGTAGATTTCTACTGCGAATAGTTTATTTAATCTAAAGGAGAACAAACAAATGGAAAAACTAATTATTGCGGCAGCTATATGCGGCGCTGAGGTTACGAAGCAACATAACCCTGCAGTCCCATATACAGTGGAGGAAATTGTCCGGGAGGCAAAATCCGCTTATGATGCAGGAGCGTCCGTTATCCATCTGCATGTCAGAGAAGATGACGGTACTCCGACTCAGAGAAAGGACCGGTTTCAGATCTGCATGGATGCGATTCTTAAGGAATGCCCCGATGTCATCATTCAGCCTTCCACAGGCGGAGCGGTAGGCATGACGGATATTGAAAGACTACAGTCTACAGAGGTTGTACCTACGCCTGAATTTGCTACCCTTGACTGCGGAACTCTGAACTTCGGCGGGGACGATATCTTTATTAACACGGACAATACGATTTTTAATTTTGCTAAGATCATGAAAGAAAGAGGAATCAAACCCGAATTGGAAGTATTCGACAAGGGTATGATCGACATCGCCATGAAGGCACACAAGAAGGGGCTCCTGGTTGAACCGCTCCATTTTGACTTCGTGCTTGGCGTTCAGATGACGGCTACCCTGCGCGACCTTGTTTTCATGGTTGGAAGCATCCCTGCAGGCAGCACCTGGACAGCGGCAGGCATCGGAAGAAATGAATTTGAATTGGCTGCAGGCGCTATTATTATGGGCGGGCACGTCAGAGTCGGATTTGAAGATAATCTCTACCTCGAAAAAGGCGTACTTGCCAAGAACAACGGCGAGCTTGTTGAAAAGGTAGTCAAGCTTGCAAAGCTTCTGGGAAGAGAGATTGCGACCCCTGAGGAAGCAAGAAGGATTTTAAGCATTAGCAGGTAATTAGGAGTAATAAATGTCTTTTTCAGCGACGACAAAAAATGAATTAGCCCGGATCGAACCGGAGCGAAAATGCTGTAAGCTGGCGGAAATCGCAGGCTTTATTCGCATGTGCGGAACCATCAAACTTTCCGGCGGAGGAAAGCTGAATGTGATGCTGTTAACGGAGAATCCCGCCGTGGCGAGGCATTTTAAAAAACTGATCAAGGATTACTTTGGGACAAATGCGTCGCTGGTCATCGCAAAGACAACGATTCTGAAAAAGGGACATTATTATGAACTGATGATCAGCGCAGAAATGAATGCGGAACAGATATTAAGAGAGACCGGAATCCTCATGGTCAAGGAAGGCTGTAACTATATCAGTGATGGGATTTATTCCGATCTGATCAAGACAAAATGCTGCCGAAGAGCATATTTGAGGGGTGTTTTCCTGGGGGGCGGAACCATCAGTGATCCGGAGAAAGCTTACCATCTTGAAATCGTATGCAACAGTGAAATTCTTAGCAGCGATGTCAAAAAATTGATCAACAGCTTTGGTCTCCATTCCAAATCTGTCATCCGAAAGAGCAGTCATGTGGTTTACCTCAAGGAGGCAGAGCAGATCATCGATTTTCTGAATATATTGGGTGCCCATGGCCAGCTGCTGGATTTTGAGAATGTCAGGATCATGAAAGAGATGCGGAACAAGACCAATCGGATCAACAACTGCGACAGCGCCAATCTGGACAAAACCATCAACGCTTCGGCCAGGCAGGTGGAAAACATCAATCTTATCGAACAGGCAAGGGGGTTATCTTCCCTGCCCGAGAAGCTCCGTGAGGCGGCAAGGCTTCGGCTGGAAAATCCCGAATCCTCGCTCATTGAACTGTCGGAGCTGATGGACCCGCCGATCGGCAAATCGGGCATCAACCATCGATTCAAGAAAATTGAGGAGATAGCGGAGAAGATCCGTCTAACTCAAAAAACGATATAAATTCATAAGCCGGACTTCCTGACATAATTATCATTGATTTGAATATGGTTAGGGTAGTCTGGTTTTTTTATATTTTTTAATCAAAAGGAGGAATCTGTGAAATGAACGGACGAAAATGTCGGGCATTGCTCTCTTTGGCAGTAATTATGGTTTTGATCTGCAGCTCATTTACAGTCTTTGCGGCAACTGCGGAAGCGGAATATCCTTTGCCAAGAAATGCGATCCTATATTCTGAAATCGAAACTCAGCTGAAAGCCCTGGAAGCGAAGAACCCAGGTCTCATGGATTATGAGGTGATCGGACAGTCTGCAGGGGGGAAGGACCTTTATCTTGTCACGATTTCCGATGCGGCAGGAATGAAAAATTTGACCAAATATCAGAAGTTTATGCAGGATGCGGTAAACAATCCTGAGAAAGCAAGAAAATCATTAGCGGGCAGCGATATCAAGATCCCTGTATTCTTCAACGCCAGTATTCATGGCAATGAAACCACAGGGACCGATGGTGTACTAAAACTGATCAGCAGACTGCTCACGGACAACAGCGCAGAAACAAAGAGTATCTTAAAGAATTGTGTCATCCTGATCAATGTGTGCCAGAATCCTGACGGAAGGATTTCAGGACATCGTGAAAACTCCACGGGCACCGATTTGAACCGCGATTATATTACACAAAGCCAGCCGGAGGTTCAGGCAGTTGTAAACAATATCGCTATGAAATGGTTCCCGACAGCAATGATTGATCTTCACGGATTCATGGGCACCGATAATGTTTTGCTGGATTGTTGCACGATTCCGCACAATCCGAATTATGAATATGATTTGGCAAACAAATATGCGCTGCCTCATGCAGAGGCCATTGCTGGGTCGCTGACAGAATTGACAAAACGTGATGTTGATATCGCTTCTAAAATCTGGGAGGACGGTTGGGATGACTATCCGCCGATCTTTACTCCGCAGTATTTTATGTATCTCGGTGCCATCGGTCATACACTGGAAGTAAAATTTCCGAATCAGCAGGGCATCGATTCCGCCTATACGGCTTGCGTGGCTTCTCTGAAATATTCCTCCAAAAATAAGGTAAAAATGCTGGATAATCAGTTTGCGATCTTTGAAAGAGGCCTTAAGGGATTGGATGTGGAGAAAGATGTTACCTTCCCGGATTCCTATGTAATTCCTATGAACGCAAGCCAGCAGCAAGATACGCTGGAAGCGGCGAACATGATCCAGCACCTGCTGTCCAACAAGGTTATCGTTAAGAAAGCCGATGCAGCCTTTACCGCAGACGGTACGGAATATCCTGCCGGTACTTATGTGGTACCGATGAAGCAGGGCTTAAGAGGGCTTGCGAATACTATGCTTTGGAAGGGTGAAGATATCAGTGATCAGGCATCTGCTATGTATGATATTTCAGCTTATTCCTTCCCTGAACTGTGCGGATTCGATGCGATTGCCGTTACAAAAGGACTTACCGCAACATTAAGTGCGGTAACGGCTGCGCCTGTTCTTAAGGGAACAATTGAAACGGTCGCCGCTAAAAATTATATTATGCCGGTGGAAAATAATGAGGCATATCTCGTGGCCAACACTCTGGTGAAGGACGGCATTCCGGTATATCGAACCAGTGAAGCCAACGGCACCTATGCACCCGGTTCCTTCGTCATTCCAAATAAAAACGGCGCCACCGCCAAGCTTGAAAAGCTCGTCGCAGAAAATGACGTTACCCTAAAAGGAATCGCGGCCGTCACGGGTAAACTCCAGCCGGTTAAGCTCCAGAAGACGGCAGTAGTAGGCAATGACGGCGGTGTGGCAACCGCTATTAAAGCCCTTGGATTTGATGTAACAGCGATCCCGTATTATTCCCTCAATCATGGATATGATCTCGAGAAAAACGGCTTTGATGCTTTGGTACTCACAGGAACCGAATATTTTTGGAACAATGATACAGACTCCAGCGGAATATCATGGACACTGGATGAAGTCGGACAGAAGGAAGTTATCGACTTTGCAAAGAACCACGACTTTATCGGAGCAGGTTTTGCCGGAGCAAAATTGAATGAGTCGGCCGGAAAGCTTGACGCGAAATTTGCATTTACAGGATCCGAGGAAGACGGGCAGACTGCGGAAAACGGTATCTGCTTAATGGATGGAACAGCGACGGATCCGATCACCTATAGTTACGGAGCCGGGGAAACCGTATTTGCCTATGCGCCAATTTGGTTCACCGATCGGAACAAGGATGTCGTAACTTCCGCATCCTATGCCGCCAAGGATCTGTATCTGGCTGGTTTCTGGCAGGATCCGGAAGCTGCGGCTGGTAAGGCTGTAATCCTTCATGACAGCAGCAAAGCCTATGATGCGGTGCTCATGGGGATCGATCCGACCTTTCGAAGCTATACTCCTGAAACCTTTGGCATCATGGCGAATGCGCTGTATTACATGGGCTATGATGAATAATTATCGATCATGATGCAAAACACCATGTAATTTCTTATAAAATTGCATGGTGTTTTATTTTGCCGGAACCTTTTTTTATTCTGTTTTTTATTCTGTTGGTTCAACAACTTTTTCGACTGATTTCTTCTTCTTTTTCTGCTTGTTTGGATTTTTATCTCCCATTGATACCTCTCCTTTACAATTTATTTCAAATAGTTTTCGCCAAAAAATGGATTAATATTCCTATGTTATAAAAAAGAGCCGCTTTCATAAAAAGCGGCCGTATCATAGGATAGGGGCAAAGTTATGTTATTTTGCGGCGTAGTGTTCCATGATTTTTGCCCAAATATGTTGTGTTTCAATAAATTCATCATAATGTTTTCTTACATTTTTATGGTATTTCTCCATTTCAGCAGCAATATTAATGAAATCCGGTTCTTTAAAATACTTGCAGACTTTAGGCAATGTCTCGTAAAGCTGCTCCCGCATCGTACTAATCTTATCTTCATAGCAATCCGGCTGTGTGATATAGAGCAGCAATGGCTTATAACGGATCCAGCCGATGCAGGCTTTGTAAAACCGAGTAACAACATGTTCATTATCCGCTTTGATGAACTTCAAACGGATTGGAAGAACTCCCTCCAAAAGATCCTTATAGGTTGAAAATCCGTCATGGAATGCGTAGCATGGCACGCGTAAAACCTTTCGTTCACCGAGGCAGGTACTCAGGAAAGTGTCCTCACCTCTTGCTCCCGGCGGATTGTAAAATGGAAAAATACGTCTGGGATCTTTTAGGTTAATGCATAGATTGGCACCCGAGATAAATTTGGCATGATTGATCTCCTCAACCTCAGTAGCATTATCACTCGTCAAAACCTCTACATCAGCATAGGTCACACCGCCATTTTCCATAATCCCTTTTAAAGTATCCCAATTAATAATTTCATTGCTGATCGCCTCGATAAAAGAACGAAAATCATCTTCCTTCATAATGTTATTAAATTCCACGAACGGAACAGGAGAGACATAACCGCAGTGATGTCCGTGAGTAATGTCAGCTTGAGCAATATGTTTAATATGATTTGACAGGATATCCTGACCTCCCCAAAGTGCTGTTTTGTGTTTGTTGGTAACTGCCATTGGATATTCATCATCATCGATAAAAACCAAGTAATCGATTTTGTTTTTTATCGCGAAGTACATCAGCGCATTGCGTTTCGCTGCGTATCCCGTGCCAAATATTTTATTGGCTTCATTATGATCAATGCCCATTTCACGAGATAAGTAGTCTTTTTCTTCTCGAATTGAAACGCTCCCGATAAAGGTACTGCTGTCAAGCTGATCGGCTAATTCTGCGGGCACATTGGTATAATCCGTTATTTTGGTTTTATTATATTTTAGATCGTATGCAACAAATAGATTCAGGCTGATTGCTTCATTATCTACAAAACCGGATTCCTTCCAGTTGTGTATATTGGTTCGGAGCGCTTTCTGAAAACTCTTTCTTCCGGTCGCAAAACCGATTCCAACTTTTATATTTTTAACATTGTGCATTGAATCACCCCTTTTCAAACGCAAGTCTTTCTATCTATTATTATACCATGATTATGCAAATATCCCTAATTTATGAAGTTTGCTCAATGGCATTAATCGAATATCAACATAAATATATCGATAAACGATAAATTAATGTTGACAATCAATAAATACCAAAATATAATATAAAAGAAATCATGTAGAATACAAAGAAAGGAAACAAGAAAATGTGGAACCCAAGTAAATCCGTGCTGGTATCTTCGATCTGTACCAAGATCGTGATTGGAATTGTCATTTGTACCGCTTTTGCTGCTCCTTTCCTGGTGAAGAATTATATATCGTACACCATGAAGGATCCGCATGTTATTACTCCTTTAATTGCGACAATCTATGCCTGCGCTGTGCCGGGGCTGATCGCATTGTTTTCGCTTGACAGACTGCTGGCGAATATCAAAAAAAAGGATGTCTTTACTGAAAAAAACGTTAAGCATCTGCGGTTGATTTCATGGTGTAGCTTTGCAGTGTCCATCATTTTATTTGTATCCGGATTTTATTATCTTTTGTTTTTACTCATAGCCGTAGCCGCAGCATTCTTTGGCCTTATTCTCAGAGTGGTCAAGAATGTGATCGAGCATGCGGTCATGATCAAAAATGAAAATGATTTTACCATATAGAGAGGAGGGTTCGATATGACCATTTTGGTTAACCTGGATGTAATCATGGCAAAACGGAAAATTTCTGCCGGCGAATTGTCGGATAAAATCGGAATTACACCTGCGAACCTTTCCATTTTAAAAAACAATAAGGCAAAGGCGATCCGGTTTTCTACGCTGGAGGAGATCTGCAATGTATTGGATTGCCAACCGGGGGATATTCTTGAGTTTAAAAGGGAGGATTGATTCGAAATGAATGGGGAATTATCGGGGGGAAAGAACGGAATGAATTTTAATAAGGCGGATGTCGTTTTTGCATTCGCCATGCTGCTAAGCGGATTTCTGTACTGGAATCTGATCAACGTCGTCAGCCTTGGGCTTGGTGTTACGTTGTTTGCGGTGGTGCTTTGTACGGCGGCCATCGTCTATTTTAAATCTGCCGGGCTTCATCAGACTAAGGAAAGTCTGGTTTGTCTGGGAATTGTCATACTGTCTGCAGTGAACTTCTCTTTGTTTGACGGAATTATGATCAAAGCGCTCAATTTTGTCTTTTTATCGCTAAGCTTTGTATATTGGGTCTGTCTTAGTGCAGAAATGCGTCTGGAAAATAAAATTTCACTTTACATTCTGAGCGATATGCTGCATCAACTGTTTGTGATTCCTTTTTATAATTTCACCGGCTGCTTTAACGGAGTGAAGCAGGTTTTCGTTAAAAATGTAAAAGGAAGGGGTGTGCTCAGCGGAGTCATCGGTATTTTGTTCTTCCTGCCGGTTCTGATCATGGTAATCACCCTGCTGACCGATGCGGATGCTGCCTTTGAAAGTCTGATGGATAAACTACAGTTTTCCATCTCGGAAAACATACTGGTGTATCTCCGGGACATCATCCTGGGATTGCCGGTTGCATGCTATCTTTATGGCTTGATTTACGGGAACCGCTATAAAAGGGATGCCGGAAAGGTGACGATCGAATCCGTGAATGGGCGTGTGAAAGCTTTTCGATTCGCTCCCGAAGTGACCGTATTTTCCGCATTGACGGCGCTGAATTTGATCTATTTGGTTTTCTTTCTGGCACAGGCATCCTATTTATTCTCTGCGTTCAATGACAGCCTGCCTCAGTCCATGACCTATGCCGAATATGCCAGGAGGGGTTTCTTCGAACTCTGTGCGGTATCGGGGATCAATTTGGCGGTAATCGCAGTTGCACATTTGATCGTGAAAAGGGATAAGATCAAAATTCTTCATGGAGAAACAGCGGTACTGTGCATTTTCACCATTGCGTTGATCGCCACCGCCATGAGCAAAATGGGGATGTATATCAGTTCTTACGGCTTAACAAGGCTGAGAGTCTATACCTCATGGTTCATGATCGTACTCATCTTCCTCTTCATTATCGTTCTGCTTCGCCAGTTCAGAAGCTTCAACGGAACCAGGATCGCAGCGGTCGGCTGCATCTGCCTGTTTATGGCATTATGCTATGGAAATGCTGATGGTTTGATTGCCAAATATAACATTGAACGTTATCAGGCCGGAACATTGGAATCGCTGGATGTTTCCGCCCTTTCCGGGTTGTCTGACGGAGCGGTTCCTTACTTGTATGAGCTGTATCTGGATACCACGGATCCGGTTGTGAAGGCTGATCTGAAGGAAGTCATTAAGCGGCCGCTATACGGTAGTTATGCGGAACATGGCAGCTTCCGGGACTTTGATCTGCAGAGTTACAAAGCGGATCAAATACGAAATAAAATATGATTTCAAGATTATCCAATATAGGCGGCGGTTTCATGAAATGAGACCGCTGCTTTTTTCCGCTCTTTCAATATTTTTTGGCGGGTGGTATAATAGGGTCTGCAGAATAAATCAAAAGACTATAAAAGATTCTGGTTAGACCGGCTGACAGGAGGTACTTCATGGTTGAGCATAAGACATCGATCAGGGTTATTTATGCGGATACGGATGCAATGGGCGTTGTGTATCATACGAATTATATCAAATGGTTTGAAGTGGGCAGATGTGAGCTGCTCCGCAGCATAGGCTATCCCTATGTGCGGCTGGAAGAGGAGGGCATCCTGCTTCCCGTTGCAGAATGCAGCTGCAAATACAAGCAGCCTGCAGTCTATGATGATATGCTGGAAATTACTGCCCGCGTTGCAGAGATGAAAGGGGCTACGGTAATAATGGAATATGAAATCAGAAAGCAGGAGACCGGTGCGCTTCTGGTAACAGGCTCCACGAAGCACGCCATTACCGATCCTAAGTTTAAGCCGATTCGTCTCCGTGATAAAAACAGGGGATTATATGATCATCTTCTGAAATAATATGCAGGAGAGAAACGAACGATCGATATGTTTAAGGATTAATGGAGGGAAGAGATGGATATTCATTCCTTATTTGATAAAAGTGCTGAATTTCACGGGCATAGATGCCCCGGGCTCGCGATCGGAGTGAGAGCGGCTGTCGAGGCACAGAAGCTGCTGGGGATGGGACATTCCGCCGATGAGGAAATCGTCTGTGTTACAGAAAATGATGCGTGTGGCGTCGACGGGATCCAAGTACTGCTTGGATGCAGTGCAGGAAAGGGCAACCTGATTTTCCGCATAAGAGGAAAGCAAGCCTTTTCATTTTTCAATCGAACCAGCGGAGAAGCAGTAAGACTGGTTTTAAAACCGCTCCCGAAAATGGAAAGCAGGGAAGCAAAACAGAATCATATTTTGGAGGCGCCGCTGGAAGAGATTTTTGAAATTAAAAAACCCGGCTATCCGTTGCCGGAAGAAGCCAGGTTATTTCCATCAGTGGACTGCGAACTTTGCGGCGAAAGCACCGCCGAGCCATATATTCGGTTGGAAAACGGGAAAAAGGTATGCCTTGATTGCTTTGCCGATTATTTCCGCGTTTAGATAGAACCTATATTTTAAAGCTAGATAGAACTCTTCTTTATTTTATTCTCTGCAAACTTTGTAATGAATACATCGAATAGCTCAGGGTCGTATTGCTCTCTTGAATTTTCCATGATCTGCAGGGCTTCCTTGACAGAATAAGCCTTTCTGTAAGGCCTGTCTGAAGTCAATGCGTCAAATACATCACAGATGTTCACGATCCTTGCGATAACAGGGATCTCTTTCCCAATGAAACCGATGGGATATCCGGAGCCGTCATACTTTTCATGATGGAGCAGTGCTGCAAATAATACATCCGAAGGAAATTTGTACTTTTGTAAAATACGGAATCCCTGCTTTGCATGTTCTTTAATCTGACTGAATTCATCACGGGATAACGGGTTTTCTTTTTTCAAAACGGTGAGCGGCATAATGGACTTTCCGATATCATGGAACAGCGCTGCATAATAGATAAGGACTTCATCCAAATCATATCGGGATTCCTTTAATAACTGAATGGATAGGCTTGCGACATTCAAGGAATGCTGGTACGTTGTCGGATCAAATTTTAATTTCGTCTCAAAATCAGCCACTTTTTCTAAATAATTAATGGATAATCCATCCGGTTCATATAAAATACTGCTCATTGCTGTAACAACTCCTTTTCGGTTATTAAGGCCGGAAATATATTTTTTATTTTTGATTGTCGCAGTAAATAATTTGTGTCATAATGGTCTTGGTACGAAAACATACCAACTGTTTATAATGTTACCACTGCTGTTTTACCTTGTCAATACCAATCGAAATTTGTCGTCAGCGAATATGATAAATGCATGGGCCTGATAATGAATGTTATTAATGTTAAATTAAATATAATGCATATTATATAAGAAAAGGGGCGAAATGATGAAGGATAAGGATTACCGATCATTAATAATACAAGTTGCAGAAGAAATCATAGATCGCCAGGGTATGAAAAGCCTTACAATAGCAAATATTGTTCAGCGCTGTAAGATCAGCAACCGAAATTTCTATGAAAGCTTTTCGTCAAAGGAAGAATTGTTGTTGGAGATAAAAAAGCTATACAAACTTGAAGGATTTGAAATCCCAGATGAAAAGCAAACGATTTTAGAAAAGGCTGAAGAGGGTATTTCACAATATGGTTTCAATAATATCACTCTGGAAAGCATTGCCAAGTCGGCAGGTTTAAAGCGAGGGGCCATTTATAAACATTTCAGCGATAAATATGAGCTGCTGGAATGCTGTATTGAATTTCAGTTCAATAAAACAAAACAGATCATGAATCTCATTTTTCAGGCAAATCAAGAGGATCCGGAAAATTACATCCGCAAATATGTTGAGAATTATGCCTATTTCCTGAACGATACATTTGATTCCTCGCTTTTCACGGAATCCTGGAGCCATATGAATTACCGCCCGAGGATCAGGGAACTTGCATTTGATTTGCAGGAGCATTTCCGTTCCCACATTGCCGATTGCCTGAAAAATGGTATTGAGCAGGGCGTCTTTAAAAAAGATCTGGATTTGCCGGCAGTTACGGAATATATTTCAATTATGATCAATGGAATGGCATTTTTTCTTTCCAAAAGACCGATGGCCGGAGAAAGAATAACAAAAGATGTTGTGGATTTAATGCTGCAATCATTCTTTATTACAATCAAAGTTGAAAAAGATAAATAAAATAATGAAAGGCTTCCGGGAAGGAAGCCTTTTCAATCGCAAGCAATGCTTGCTGCCATCATTTATCTCTCAAGGATTTCTCCTGTTGTGGAAATGGTCACCACCTGCCACGGGATCATCTTTCCGCTGTTTTTTAAGGCTGTGATCGCAGCGTTCTGGATACCGCCGCAGCATGGAACCTCCATGCGAACTACCGTGACACTCTTAATGTTGTTGTTTGCCAAAATTGCAGTCAATTTTTCTGAATAATCTCCTTCGTCAAGCTTTGGACATCCGATGATCGTGATGCGATTCTTGATGAAATCATTGTGGAAATTCGCATAGGCATAAGCTGCACAGTCTGCTGCAATAAGCAGATTTGCCCCGTCAAAATACGGTGCGTTGACCGGAACAAGCTTGATCTGTACCGGCCACTGCTGAAGCTGGGATTCCGGCTTTTCCGTCTGTGCCGTAGCAGGTGCTGGTGCATTCTTTTCTTCGGTCTCTCTCTTTAATGCTTTGGATTGGCTTCCCGGACAACCGCAGGGAAGATCATGCTGCTGATGCTGCTTTTTCTTCATATTTTCCTCTACTGCAGCTTCGTCGAATGCTGCTGCTTCTCTTTCCACAAAGGTGATGGCTCCGGTCGGACAGGCCGGAAGGCAATTCCCAAGTCCGTCACAGTAATCATCCCTGACCAGTTCTGCTTTTCCGTCAACCATTGCGATAGCTCCTTCGTGGCATGCACTGACGCAGATTCCACAGCCGTTGCATTTTTCTTTGTCGATATTTATAATTGTTCTTATCATTTTTTCATTCCTCCATTATATAAAAAATTTAATATACTTTGCTTTTATGTTTTTAGTATAGTAGAATCATAATATAAGTATCGTTGCATTTGCAACAAAGGAGTGTTTTTTTTGAAACAAAATTTAAAAGTTTTAATGATGACCTCATTATTTCAGGATGTTTCTGAAAATGATCTGGAAGCCATGCTGAGTTGTCTCGGGGCAGCAGAACGGAAATACAGAAAGAATGATGTGATTCTGCTGGCAGGAACCAAGGTGACTTCAGTGGGAATTGTGGTCGAGGGGAATGCCCGGATCACGCGAGATGATGCGGAAGGCAACCGCGCCATCCTTTCAGAGCTGGAAAAAGCAGATCTGTTTGCCGAGGCTTACGTGGCCGCCGGCTCCATCGAAATCCCTGTCACCGTTATCGCAATCACCGACTGCAGGATCGTATGGATCCCTTTCAGCAAGATCGTCGGGATCTGCAGTACGGCCTGTGATTTCCATAGAACGCTGGTGCAGAACATGATGCGTGTGATCGCAATGAAAAATATATTGATGAATGAAAAAATGCGCATCTTATCCTGTAAAACCACAAAGGAAAAGCTGATCACCTATCTTTCTGATTATTCGGAGAGAGTGGGGAAGAATAAGTTTAAAATCCCTTTTACAAGAAACGAGCTGGCTGATTTTCTCAGCGTGGACAGAAGCGCCATGTCCCGGGAATTAAGCAGGCTGAGAGATGAGGGGTTTTTAAGTTACCACAAGAATGAGTTTGAACTGCTGTAAGAAAGTGAGATATATCATGATAGAAAAAGGACAAAATTACAAGTTGACCATAGAAGATATGAATTTGGAAGGCAAGGGTATCGGCAGAATTGAAGGAATGGCCGTGTTTGTTGACGGTACGGTTGTCGGGGATGTGGTGAAAGCAGAACTGACCAAGCTGAAAAAGAATTATGCGTTTGGCAGGCTTACAGAAATTTTAGAACCGTCTGCTCATCGCATTGAGCCTTCCTGCAATTACTCCAAGGACTGCGGAGGATGCTCTCTGCAGGCGTTAAACTACGAAGAACAGCTGAAGCTGAAGAAAAAAATGGTTGAAGACAAGCTGATCCGTATCGGTGGAATCGAAAATCCCGTCGTCCACGATACCATAGGAATGGACAAGCCATGGAGATACCGGAATAAGGCCCAGTTCCCCGTGGGAGAAGCTGCAGTGGGCTTTTATCGGGCGAAAAGCCATCAGGTAGTAAACTGTAATGAATGCCTCATTCAATCGGAACCGGCAGAGAAGCTGGCAAAGGCATTGAGAGAATATATGAAAACCGATAACATCTCTGCCTACGATGAGGAAACCGGAAAGGGACTGATCCGTCATCTGATCGTGAAGACAGCCTTCGGCACCGGCGAAGTCATGGCCATTCTCGTGATCAACGGCAAGGGTCTGCCCAATGGGGAGAAGCTGGTTTATATGATGGATGACGCTATTGATGAACTCGATCCAAACCCGGACACGGGAGTAGAATTTACATTGGAAAGTGTTGTTCTTAATATTAACAAAAAGAAAACCTCAGAGATCATGGGGGAAAGTTGCATCACAATAGCGGGCAAGCCTAACATTCTGGAACAGGCAGGAAAGCTGAGCTTTGAAATATCCCCCACGTCTTTCTACCAAGTAAACCCAGTGCAGATGGTGAACCTTTACGATAAAGCGCTGGAATATGCAAACCTTACCGGAGACGAAACAGTGCTTGATTTATATTGCGGTGTGGGCACCATAGGGCTTTACTGTGCAACTCAGGCAAAAAGGGTGATCGGAATCGAATCACTGAAAAGTGCCGTCATGGATGCCAATCGAAATGCAGTGATCAACGGTATCGTCAATGCAGAGTTTGTATTTGGGAGAGCCGAAGAAGAGCTTCCAAAGCTTCTGGAGCAGGGAATCAAAGCAGATGTTGTCATTCTCGACCCTCCGAGGGCAGGCTGCGATCCAGTGCTTTTGGACGCGGTGGCTGAAGCGGGACCGAGTCGTATCGTTTATGTATCCTGCGATCCGGCTACCCTGGCCAGAGATATCAAGATACTGGGTGAGAAGGGTTATCAGTTTGTGGAAGCCCAGCCGGTGGACATGTTCCCGATGACAGGACATGTGGAGGCCGTAATCCTGTTGCAACGCCGAGAACGCTGATGTTTCAAGGGTTTGCAGCGGCTAATGAAATGAGTTAGAATGAAGATGTGAGAGGATGACTTTCGCATCTTTTCTTTTTGGCAGGATATAAATAGGTTACCCTTTTGCATAGATGGTAAGGTATGAAATGAAAAATGTCAGGATTATTCCACCTATACTGAAAAAGAATAAAAAGCTTAGAGTTGCCGCCTATTGCAGGGTCAGCACATTTGGGGCGGCGCAGCTACGAAGCCTTGAGTTTCAGATGAAAACCTATACGGAGATGATAAAAAGTCATCACAACTGGATTTTTGCCGGTGTGTTCTTCGACATTGAAAGCGGATTGCGCCGAAGCGGCCGAACCGGGCTGGACAAAATGCTAAAGAAAGCGGCGAAAGGCAAAATTGATTACATAATCACGAAGTCAATCAGCAGAGTGTCACGGGATACTTTGGAGGTTTTGAAAATTATAAGATTTTTAAGAGAGCGAGGGATCAATATGTATTTTGAAACTGAAGACTTAGATTCAATCAATGTGGATAAGGAATTTGAGATTACACTGAGGGGGATGCTGGCACAGGACGAAAGCAGAAATACCAGTGAAAACATTCAGTGGGGATTTCAACGCAAGTTTGAGAAGGGAGATATCTTTACGAAATATAAGAATTTTATGGGATACACCTGCGTAGATGGGGAAATTGTAATTGTTCCGGAGCAGGCAGAGGTAGTCAGAAAGATATTTGACTTGTATTTGCGAGGTCTGCCACTGGGACAAATAAAGTCTTATCTTGAATCTCAAGGGATTAAGACAGTAACAGGAAAAGAAATCTGGGATACCAAGACTATTCAGAGGATGCTCAAGAATGAGAAATATAAAGGCGATACGATGCTGCAAAAAACTTTTACCGAGGATTTTATGACCGGTAAGAAAAGCAAGAATATTGGGCAGCGAAACAGGTATTATGTAAGGGATAGCCATCTGGCGATTGTCTCTGCTGAAGTGTTTGATAAGGTTCAGGAGGAAATGGCTAGGCGTGCAAGTATTGTTAGAAAAGAAGATGGTACGGTTGAAGGCAGCGGAAGCAAATACAATGGTAAATACCTTCTGGGGAATTTGCTTGTATGCGGCGATTGTGGTGCATCTTATCGGAGGAGAACGGAACGAGTCAAGGTGGTTTGGAGATGTGCTACCAGGATTGAAAAGGGTAAAGAGGCTTGCCCGCACTCCCCTACTCTGGATGAAGCGTGGATAAAAGATAAATTAAACGAGAGCATATATGGTGGTGTTTATGATGAGGCTATTATCAAAATAGAAGTTGAAAAAGTACAGATTTTTGATAACTATATTCTCATAAAAAGGAAGGACAGTTCCCGTGTAGAGGTTAATTTATGAATACTGGCAGACATGGATCCTTGCATCAGTAAAGTAAGTTGATTAGAGAGTTTGATGACGATCTGGTCAGATAGCTACTGCAGAAGGTTGGAGTATCAATAAAGATTAAATTGAGATATATTTGAGTTTTGGCATAATGATGGAACAGTGAATGACATATTTTGAACAAACAATTTTAAATCTTAATATTATGTAAATATGTGTCTAAAACGCGATTTGCTGTTGTGAACTATCAGGAAAAGATATACAATTAAGATAAAATGTTGTTTATGTCATTATCTCAATTTGGAGGTATTTTGTGTAACAGTAAAAGAGGATAATAGGAGGAAGGCTATGTATTTAAAATATCTACAAATTGTAAATTATAAAAATTTAAAAGCGGCGAGATTTTCCTTTGATAAAGGTGCAAATACAATAATTGGTGAAAATGATGCAGGAAAATCTAATGCGATGACAGCACTTGGAGTTTTACTTGATGATTCATTTTATTATAATTCAAAGCGACTTAGGGAGTCGGATTTTTCAGATGCACTTGATAATTGGAGAGGCCATTGGATTATTGTTTCAGCTTATTTTGATGAGATTTCATCAGAAGAAAAAAACAATGAAGCTTGCAAAGATATAATACCAGAGAAAGAAAATGAAGATTTCTTAAAATCCTATATTCGTTGTAAAGGCTATAATTATGGAACAGTAACGTTATTGATTCGACCACAAAAATCTGTTCGTAAAGATCTCTTTGAAGCACAGGATGCGAAGGCATTTAGTGAAATAAGAGATAAGATTAAACTGACAGATTATGAGTTCGTATATACATCTAGGTCACAAGTGGATTTTACGAATCCTGATGAATATAGAAGTATCGTTGGTGATATTGACGCATGTCAATATGCAGATCCAGAGCAAGAAAATGCAGCTGTTATGGGTGGGAAATTAGATATCTTGGAATTATGGAAGTATGTTTCAGTTGTGTTTATTGATGCATTACGTGATGTAGAATCTGAATTAAGAAAACCTAAAAATCCAATAAGAAGAATTGTAGATTCTATTCAATCAGATATTTCAGATATAGATGTAATTGAGATTAAGAATAAGATACAGGAATTAAATAATACAATTTCTAATGTTGGACAGATTTCGGGAATTGGTGATCAAATAAATAGCAAACTGAATGAAATGATAGGAATGGTTTACTCACCAGATATTAAATTGGAATCTCAAATGAAAGATGATATATCTACATTATCCAAATATCTTACAATGTTACCAGCAGATAAGCAAGATATAGATCTTTTAGGATTAGGGCATTTGAATATATTATATGTTGCACTTAAGTTGGTAGAATTTGAGTTTAACCGGAATCAGGAATTAGTAAATATAATGATTATTGAAGAACCGGAAGCGCATATTCATACGCATATTCAAAAAACCCTGTTTGATAATTTGCAGGTATCAAAAGATTATACACAAGTTTTAATGACTACTCATTCTACTCATTTATCGGAAGTAGCGGATATAACTCAGGTTAATATTCTTAAGTGTAGTGGAAATATATCGGTGGTTATGCAGCCCGCAAATGGACTTGATGAATTTGGAGAAAAAGAATTTAATCTAAAGGACATTAGTTTGACACAATGCTTGGAACGATATTTAGATGCAAAGAGGTCCGTACTGCTTTTTTCTAAAGGGGTTATTTTGGTTGAAGGTGATGGGGAAGAAATTCTTATTCCAAATTTAATAAAAAAAACAATGGGGGTATCGTTGGACGAATTAGGAATTGGATTAATTAATGTAGGTAGTGTTGCTTTTGAAAATATTGCCTGTATTTTTAATCCGTCTAGATTACAACGATATTGTGCAATTATTACAGATTTTGATCAACAGCTTTCAGGAGCAAGTAAGTGTAGTATTGAAGCTGAAAAGAGAGGGAAAAGCAGAAAAGAAAAATTAGATAGACTGTTTGGAAGCAATCCATATGTTGATATATTTTATGCACCGTATACGCTAGAAGTGGATTTTGCAAATGAAGAAAAAAATAGACACTATATAGAAGATATAATTGAGCATCATTATAAAGATGAAGATACGAAATCATTGCATAAGAGTAATTTAAAGGATACAGATAGTAAACGTTATGATACCGTATTAACACTTGCAAAGGGAACGGGAAAAGGCTGGTACGCAACTATTTTATCTGAATATATTGATTCTGCAGCTGTTGTTCCTGGATATATCTTAAATGCAATTGCATTTGCCAGTAGAGAAGTTATCACTACTTCTATAAAACTAAAGATGGTGTTATATTCACTGAATGAATATAAAGAAAGTAAAGTTACTAAGGAACTTCGAGAACAATATGGTAAGATTGTGAGTGAAAAAGATAAGGAGCTGTTTATACAGGAATTTTGTACAGAACTTCCGAATAATGTGGTCGCCCAATTTTTGGCATAGGTAAAAGAATATGGAGCATAATTATGAATTTTTAAAAGATTTAAATGACACACAAAGGATAGTTTGTGAAAGTACTGAGAATTTTGTCTTAACTGCCTGTCCTGGAAGTGGAAAAACCAGAACGATTACATATCGGCTTGCATATTTAGCTGAGAAGTATAAAGAATCTAAAAAAATGAATATAGCTATTACTTATACTAATAGAGCGGCGGATGAGATAGAAAACAGGCTGATAGATATGGGTATTGATACATGTAATGTTTGGACAGGAACCATTCATCAATTTTGCATGAAATTAATAATTCGTCCATATTCCATGTATCATAAACAATTGAGCAAAGGTTACAGGATTATAGATGAGTATGTTAAAGATGAATATATAAAGGCAATTGCTGATGAACTTGGACTCAAAAAGTATTATGTAAAAGAATTATATAAAAATCAAGTAGTAATGGAATTATACATAGCCAAGATAGTGCAGAATAAAGAAATTGATTTTGATCTGATCTTGCAGTATTCACTGGAGTTAATTGAAGAAAATGACTTTATTGCTCAAAATGTTGCCAACATAATTCGCAGTATTCATGTAGATGAGTATCAGGATACAAACGAAAGGCAATATATGATACTGGCAGCTATTATTAAGGCAAATAAGAATATAAATCTTTTGTTTGTTGGAGATGTAAACCAAGCAATTTACCGCAATTTAGGGGGCGTTGCAAAGTCGGCTAAAGAGATTAGAGATTTAATTCCTATTAGTTTTAGAGAGAAATGTTTAGATGGTTGCTATCGTTCAACTCAACGCATTGTAGATTACTATGTTAATTACGAGGTTGCGGAAACTGGGGTTTATTCGGTTTCAAAATGTAGAGACAATAATGGATTAATAAAGTTTGATTCAACCGTGCGTAAAGAAGAGCTTCCTGACAAAATAGCAGAAATAGTGAGAGAAGAATTAGCTAAAAGGAATTCCCGAAGAAGAGCTTTGTGTTGTGGCCCCACAATGGTATCAGATATATCCCATGGCTAATAGACTAAGAAAATTATTACCTGATAATAATTTTGATGCACCAGATATATCACCAATCAAATATGATCCACTAAATATATTTTTCTTGATTGCCAAGTTATTGTTTACACAAAAAAGTGGACATAGATTATTAAGAAGAAAAGAAGCCGATGAGATTCTGGCTATCATACAAGAAGATTATGGATTCATTATCTCAGATAAAATCAATAAATTGGACATTTTAAAAGCCATAAACTCCACTAAATTTATTGAGCATAATGGAATATTAACGTTGGATAATACAATAAAAAATGTCTTGAAACTTTTGAACATCCAATTGGAAAGTAAATTAGAAGAGACTTATACCCAATTTTTTGAAAAAATTAACAGTAGGGTTAAAGAACATGAGTTGCTGTATGACTGTGAGGCAATGGTAAGATGTTTTAAAGAGAAAAAAGGAATTGTAATAAATACTATTCATGGGGTTAAAGGTGAGGAATATACAACGGTCGTAGGATTTGATTTGTTAAATGGACATCTGCCCCATTGGGATTATATTATGAAACCGGAACTAAAAGCTTTGAAAAATGAGGAAACTAATAAAATGCTGTATGTTTTATGTTCCAGATCGAAAGAAAATTTATACCTGTTTTCAGAACGTGGCCGTTTAACAAATAGTGGAACACCTTATAGAATGACGGAGGAATTAGCAAATTGCCATTTTTGTTATGACGAATAAGGGTAAAGAACAAGGAAGAAAAAGGCGCAAGAGTATTAGCAGCCTAATAAGGGTATCGGTAGAGGGCTCATTTCAAATGATTCTATACAAATTTAAGATGGCATAAAACTTTGGATGAGATGTTTTTAAGAAATATATTCTACCGTCGAGGAACCATAGCTAACTATGGTATTAAAAAAACAAGTCTGAGGTACTGCAAGTCAATTGTCCTGTTGCAAAGAAGATGGATGATAAAATTTATATAGCATAATAAGCGGAGATATTTAGATGAAAACAAAAATGTATATAGTCTTGAGACTATAAAGAAAATGATGAATAAATACTTTAATCGAAGTTTTAAGGAAAAGAGTGACTAATATATTTGACAGACATTAATTAAAGAAAATGTGAGGTAGGTGTAATAATGGGAAAAATTGATACGCTAAAAAGTGTCGTAGATCAATGTGATGATTTGATTGCTATAGTTGAGACAGAATATCCTGATATTGAAGAAGGCAGTATTGAAAAGTTTGTTTATCAGGTGGTGAATACATATTACCCAAACATCTCGAATTTAACATATTGTGTTACCGGCAGAGATCTAAATGAACAAGAAGATATGCTTGAGTCATTAACTGCATTGAAGTCAATGCTAAACAACTATAAAGATGAGTTGGAAGATGCAAGTAAACAGTTTGCGAAAAGGAATGGCAATCTGCCTCATATAAATATTAGCCAAATCCAAAACAACAACCAATCTCAAAATGTCAAGATTTCAATTACTATAGAAGAAGTAATTGATGTTATCTATAACATACCGGACAGTGTATTAGGCGAAGATGATAAAGATATTCTAATTGGAAAATTAAATAGCCTTGAAAAAACGGCTCACACACCCGAGCAAGATAAAAGCAAAGTATGGGATAAAGCAAAGGGAATACTTGCGTTGATAGCCGATAAAGGTGCAGACGCGGGAATAGCACTTTTGCCAACGATACCTTATGTTGTACAGCTAATGCAGAATATAAAATAGTGTATTATTTTCAGCTGGGAAGAAAGGTTGGGAAAAGAGTGGATATAAATGAACTAATCAAATTATCTTCAGATTCAAAAATTCTAAACTTAGGAACAGAATTTTTGCAACAACAGAAACAAATCCAAGAATTTCCTTTTCCACGTGTGGAGTAGCCCAAAATCGATCCAAAATCAACTCCCGGCTATAAATTGGATAGACAACTTGAAGCAATGAACAAATTGCTCGAAGAAACAAAAAAGCAAAATGATATATAGAAAGAACAACTTAATGCAGTAAACAAGCAAAATGGTTTACTACAAGAGCAGCTTGAAAATGAGAAAGAAGAAAAAGAAAAAGCAATTAAAGCAGAAAAGAAAAGCAAGCCTTGGAGTATAGTTGGTAAAATACTATCGGCAGTTGTTGGAGTAGTTGCATTTGTTATTACCATAATCGTTGCATTATACGCTGATAAATGTAAAGAAATTATTGAACTTACTATAAAAATATTGTTATCACAAGGATAGTAAATTAAAAGTAGCGAATGGGTAGCCGTGATTTATAACAGCAGGGATGGTGCCATGATATCATGATTAGAGATTCGTGAGGAAAGGGTTGGATAATGAATTATATATTAGTGCCAGTAGGTAAATTATTACTCGAATATATAATTAAAATAAAAGATGTGATTATATTTCCAAGTTATGATTTTGAAAGTTGTATCATAGATGAAGATGTTGATAACAAAGAAATAGATATGATTAGAAAAATATCTTCAGAAAACCAAGAATATTTTAATGAATTTACGAGTTATGGATTATCCATGATGCTAATATCAACAAGCTTTTCTAAAGAAGAATTATTGAGCGATACCAAAGTGATTAAGGAAATGCTTTATAATGCAATTAGATTGTTAGATTATCTAAGAATACAACAGTGCTTATTTAGTCGTCCAGAGTATTTAGTTGGTGTTTTTGCTAAGCTGAACTGTCTCCGGGCAGCTCACTGACATTGTCCCGGAGCA
>CAZTEH010000043.1:0-19725 GCA_964612345.1 uncultured Oscillospiraceae bacterium
TCGATTATATTGATTATATAATTATATCACCGAAATAAGCCTTGTCAATGTCAAAAAAAACAAAATACCCTTTTGAGAGTATTTTGCTTCCTTACTATCTATTTCGTATTATGCTTTCTTATCCAATTCTTCAATCAATTCCTGGAAATGCTGATAGATTGCTTCTTGCGCACGTTTCACATCCCTCGCCTCAATTGCTTCATATAAGACTTTATGGCGCATTGCCAACGCTTCCAGGGATTGCTCCGAAAGCTGTGTTCCAAAAAAAGTGGAATCCTGTATGTGACTTTGTTTCCACAAACGAATCAGGAGCCTGTTTTGAGAAACTTCTATGATCTTTTCATGAAAAAGTTCATTCTTCTTCGTATATGAATTAAAAGCATTTTTCTTCGCTTCCGCTTCCATCTCTTTGTAAATTTTATTTATTTCCTCTAACTGGTCATCCGTCGCACCCTCTACGGCATCTTGAATTCCCAACATTTCCAAATACATACGCACCCGATAGGCATCCTTCATATCCTGCTTTGTGGCTTTTCGAACAATACAGCCCTGATAAGGGATATTTTCCACCAGGCCCATCATCTCCAGCTCTCTGATCGCCTCTCGCACCGGTGACTGAGATACGCCCAAATCTTTCGCCCATTGTGTCTCAACAATTCGGTCGCCGGGCTTCAAATCGCCTGAAGCGATGGCATCTCGAATGGCATTTCCTATTTCTTCTCTGTATAGTGGTCTCTTTTCGATTGGTTTTCTCTTTATCTTTGTCATATTTTACCTCTTACTGTATATTAACAGTCTTATAATAACAAAAAAACCATACTAAAGTCAATAAATATATTTAATCGATTGTGTGCAATTGTTGGTAAATAAGCATGTAAAGCGTTTGCTTAAAAAAAGGAAAGAAGCCCGGTTAGGAACTTCTTTCCCGCATAGAAAAGTAGGAGAAAACTTTGTTATGTACTGTTTTATTCTTTTGGAATGTCCCAGTTGAAATAATGTAAATATGGAGCCGAAGCTCTCATACGGAAATCATCCTTTGCGTCTTCAGACCATTCATATACACCTTTGCCCGTCTTCATACCAAGATTGTTTTCGTTGACAAGTTTATTGAAAAATTCAGGTGTACAGTTGCAATTGCTGAGTGTAGGCAGAAGATAATCCTCAATGCTCTTGACCAAGTCAAGCCCCGCAGCATCCTGATGCTCAAAAAGGCCAACTGAAGTATATCGCGGCATAAAGCTGTACATCAGCGCCTTGTCGATATCTCTCGGAGTCGCCAGACCTTCCTCGACGATGTGTACCGCCTCCCGAAGGAGTGCATGCTGCAGCCGATTGGCTACAAATCCTGGCGCTGACCTCTGCATAATAATCGCTTTGCGGCCTGTGGATTCCAGCACATCATATGTCGTTTGCGCTGCCTCCTCCGATGTGTATTTGCTTTTTACGATCTCTACGAAAGGAACCAGATGGGGTGGATTGTATGGATGTGCTACGACCAGTTTGTCTTTATGCTTGCTCAAACCTTCTGCCAGATCATCCGCTGAGAGTGCAGAGGTTGAAGACGCCAATGCTTTAAATTGCTTGCAGTGCTCTTCTATTTTTTCATATACGCAGTACTTGACATCAAGCCTTTCCACTACGCATTCAAAAATAAAGTCCGCATCTGCGATCTCACTATAATCAAAAGCAAAGCTCAGTAATTTTTCACATCGCGCGGCCTGCTCCTTTGTCACAAGTTTTTTCTCAATCAAATCCTCAAAACATGTGTCGTAAAGGCACCTGCCTTTTTCCTTCTCTTGCTCGTTGACTGCAAGCATCGTAGTTGGATAACCATTCCCGGTAAACAGCGCTGCCATACTGGCACCAATCATACCTGTTCCAATAATAGCAACATGATTTATATTTTCTATTCTCATATTTCATCATTGTCCTTTCTATCTCGTATTTCTGCCTTCCAAACAAGTATTGATTATTATATAATCGATTATATTTTAATTATAGAGTGTTATACCTAAAAGTCAAGTGATACATTTCAAACATAATGTAAAATTATATATTATCTCTTTTCGTGACTGTTAAATATTGCATAAATCCTTCCGCTTGATAATCTCCCATTGACAAAGCGGACAACAGCATCCGATCAAATATATCCAAATCTTTCTCGTATTCACGTGCTCCTAATGCAACCGCATCCTGAATCAACATACTGACATAATTGTATAATAGTGATTTCCATTGTGTTTCATCCCAAAACGGATTGGTTCTCGCGTAATGTGCTGCAATATCATTCGCATTTTTGTAAAGCTGTTGTGTATAATAGTCGGCAGTGGCCGGATCCGCGTTCTTTATTGCATTTACTAATGCTTGTATATATGCAACATGCAGCGACAGTAAAGTTAAAAACTCCTCGCTTAATGGCGTACCAAATATTAATTCCGCTTTTTCCTTAAACCTGTTCGGCAGATCATAAAGCCGTTTGGCAATGGCCTCTTCATTTCCAAATCCCGAGTAGACCGCTACCATATATGCCCTCGTAAGATACGCCAACTGGGTCATAAGATTCCTGAAGTCCTTTACTAAATTTAAATATCCATAGGTAATATATGGCGGTTGAACTTCATTCCTATTAATACAGATCATATTATAATATCTCCTTATTATACTTTATGTATAATATGTGAGATACTGATCGGTTGACAGAGGTAAATTAAAAAAGAGCCGCGCCGCGTACTAACGAAGGTAAATTGAAAAGGCACCGCGCCGTGTGTGTCCCCATGGGAAACCGTCCGACCGAAGGGAGCGGTTTCTAAGGGGACACACCTGGCAGGTGCCCAATTATTTTTAATTTACCTTTTAAACGATTTCGGCACCCTTTTGCAGTGCGATGGTTCCGGTTCTCGCCACCTCTACAATATTGTAGTGTGAAAGCAGATCAATCAGCAGATCGATCTTCTCCGGCCTATCGCTCAATTCCACCGTGAGGGTCGTGTGGGAAATATCAACAACTTCTCCCTGCATGATCTTCACGATATCGATGATCTCGCCGCGCTGGGCTACCGACATCTTCACCTTGACAAGGACAAGCTCACGCTTCGTAATTTCATCCTGATCCAGCTTTCTTACTTTTATGACATCGATTTGCTTGTTCAGCTGCTTGGTGACCTGCTCGGCGATATAGTCGTCGCCGTCTACCAGCAGAGTAATTCTGGAAATGTTCTTATCCTCTGTGGTCCCAACAGCCAAGCTGTCGATATTAAAACCTCTCCTGGCAAACAGTCCCGAGATTCTGGACAGGACACCCGCCTTGTTTTCTACTAAAACTGAGATTGTATGTTTCATACTACTTACCTCTTCATTGCGACTACGCCGGTTTTTACCAGTTCAATAATTCCATAGGGTTTGAAGATTTCTATCATTTCGCTGATTCTTTCTTCCGTTTCCAGCGCCTCTAAAATCAAATATTCCTTGCCCAATTCAACGACTCTGGCATTGCAGGCGTTGGCAACCACGATGATACCCACACGGTCGTTGACGTCGGCTTTCACCTTCATAAAAAGAAGAACCTTGCTGATCATGCTTTCTTCTTTAATATCTTCAATGGAAATGATATCCTCCAGCTTTTCCAGCTGACTGATTACCTGTGCAATGACAATATCGTCACCCCGAACGACAATGGTCAGTCTTGAAAACCGTTCATCCTCAGTGGAGCTTCCGATAAAGGAATCGATATTATAACCCCGTCTTCGGAATAAACCGGATACTCTGCTCACCACGCCGGGCGAATTGTTTACCAGTGCAGATAAAACATGCTTCATAATTCCATCCTCCAATTTCATACGAATCGTTACATTGATGATTCGTTTTCATCAACGACGCATTCCAGCAAGTAGGTGCCCTTATGACCGAGCATCTCGGCTATGGCCTCCGTGGCAGCATCCATTTTGTCTATGCGACCTCCGGGGATGCCATAGGCCTTGGCGATGGCAATTATATCAGGACTCCCGGTGAGGTCTACTGCAATACAGTTATTTTTATAGGACTTCTTCTGAATTTCCTTAACAAGCCCTAATTTGTTGTTTTTCATGACTACGATCTTGATGTCAACGTTGTTCTGGCAGATGGTCGCAAGCTCCATCATCTGCATTTGGAAAGAGCCGTCGCCACATACGGCAACAACGGTTTTTCCGGGATCGGCAAATTTTGCTCCGATGGCCGCCGGAATCGAATAACCCATGGTTCCCATCCCACCTGAGGTCAGAAATCTTCCCGTTCTGACGACACAGTTGGCAGCAGACCAAATCTGGTTCTGACCGACGTCGGCACAGTAAATGTTATCATCGGGCAGGCTCCTGGAAAGGATATTTACAAACGCCTTGGGATTGATCCCGTATGCTCTGGGCGCATAATCTAAAACAATCTTTTCCTTCTTGGACTTCAGCGTATCCGTCCATACATCGGATTTTCTGGTTGGTTCCGACTCCATGATCTGAATCAAAATTTCTCTTGCATCACCAACAACCGGAAGTAAGGTGCTGAGATTCTTCCCGATTTCAGCCGGATCAATATCGATATGAACGATTCTGGTGGTCTTTCCGACATTTGCAGGTAATAGGACTGCGCGGTCGGAAACCCTGGCGCCAACGATGATCAGCAGATCCGAATCGGTAATCGCCTGATTTGCAATGGTTTTTCCGTGCATTCCAAGCATACCCATATATAAAGGATGGGCCGTCGGCAGTGCGCCGATTCCCATCATAGTCGATACAACAGGTATATTTAGAGTTTCAGCAAAATGCTTTAATTCACGCTGACCGTCCGAGGCAAAGATTCCTCCGCCCACGCAGATCAGCGGCCGTTCCGCATTATTGATGGCCTTGTTGACACGTTTGATCTGTCCCGTATGCCCCTTGATGGTTGGTTTGTATCCGCGAAGATTCACATCACCCGAGTAGGCGAAATCGAATCTCTGGCTCTGAACATTGACGGGAATATCGATCAATACCGGTCCCGGTCTTCCTGTGGAAGCGATATGAAATGCTTCCTTGATGATTCTCGGCAGATCCTCTGCGCTTTTCACCAGATAACTGTATTTTGTGAACGGTTCCGCCGCACCGGTGATATCGGCTTCCTGAAATACGTCTCTTCCCAGAAGCTCACTGGAAACCTGACCGGTAATGGCAACAAGGGGAACGCTGTCCATATAGGCTGTGGCAAGCGCAGTGATTAAGTTGGTCGCTCCCGGACCGGAGGTTGTCATACATACTCCCGGTCTTTTTTTGATTCGAGCATAACCACTGGCTTCATGGCCTGCATGCTGTTCATGCCTGACTAATATATGCTTAATGCTTGATTTCGTAAGTTTATCGTAGAGGGGGCAAACGGTAGCTCCGGGATATCCGAAAATAATTTCCACCCCTTCATTTTCCAAACATCTTACGATGGCTTCTGCTCCGGTAATCATAGTTTCGTCTCCTATTTTTATGACTGAGGCTCAACTTCAACAGTCCATCCAAATTTATCTTCCACTTTTCCAAGCTGGATTCCTGACAGCACGTCATATAGCTTCTGGGAAAGGGTTCCGATCTTGTTTTCATTGATTTCGATCTTCCGTTCCTTCCAGCAGAGCTCTCCCACCGGAGAAATGACTGCAGCTGTTCCGGAAGCAAATACTTCTGCCAGCTTCCCTTCGTCATATGCGTTGAAAATATCGTCTATGGTGATTTTTCGTTCCGAGACCTTGACTCCCCAGTCTCTCAGCAGCTGAATGACGGAATCTCTTGTGATTCCCGGCAGAATGGTCCCTTCCAAAGGCGCGGTGATCACTTCGTCTCCGATGACAAAGAAGGCGTTGGAGGTTCCGATCTCTTCCACATATTTTCGTTCCACCCCGTCAAGCCACAAGACCTGGGAATAACCCTTTTCATGTGCCTTTTCCTGGGACTTCATGCTGGCAACGTAGTTTCCGCCGATCTTGCTGTAGCCGGTTCCTCCGAGGGCAGCTCTGACATATTCATCCTCTACAAAAATCTTTGTTGGCGCTAGCCCTCCCTTGTAATACGGTCCGACCGGGCTGAGAATTACCATGAAGAGGTATTCCTTCGCCGGACGGACTCCCAGGAAAGGCTCCGAAGCGATAATAAACGGTCTGACGTATAGGGAAGTGCCTTCCTTTGAGGGTATCCAGTCGGCATCGACACGGACGACCGCTTTGATTGCTTCCACAAAGAGCTCCTCGTCCAGTGCAGGGATGCATATTCTGTCGTTGGTACGCGTGGTTCTCTTTGCGTTCATATCCGGACGGAAAAGCAGGACCTTTCCTTCCTTTGTCTTATACGCTTTCAAGCCCTCGAACATTTCCTGTGCATAATGGAGTACTGCGGCTGCAGGATCCATGGTTATGGGAGCATATGGCACGATTCGTCCGTCATGCCAGCCTTTCCCCTCCGTATAGTTCATGATAAACATGTGGTCCGTAAAAACCGTTCCGAATTCCAATGTATCCGGATTTGGTTTTTGTTTCGGATTCAATGTCTTAGTAATTTTAAATTCATACTTCATTACGATCACCAACCTTTTTTAAACTTCCGGGTATACTCCCGGCATACTATTGCCAGCGTTAAAACCGTATCGATCGCTCGTCTGGCTTTATTCCTGGTACTCCTGAATTAATTTCGTTTTTAATTCCCAAAGTTCCTTTGACAGGTCTACATAGAATTCATGCGGGTTTTCAAATCGCAGGATTTCTTCCCAAAGGGTGTCGATCTGCGCTTTGCAGTAATCTCTGATCTCATCGATATCAGGTGACTCGTAGACGCATACTCCTTTATTAAAAATCGGAACTCTGAGATTTTTTGCATAGAAGTTTGAAATCTTCTTTCTTTTCCAGGTAATCTGCGGATCGAATATTTCATAATCACTGCCTTCCGGAATTTTTTCATGATCAAGAGTGATTACATCTGCAATCGCCTTGTCGGTATCCTTGTCAAAGAGTCGATATACCGTTTTGAATCCCGGATTTGTTATTTTTTCAATGTTTTCACTGATTTTCATCTTAGGAATGAGGACACCGTTCTTTTCCAGCGCTGCCAGCTTGTATACTCCTCCGAACACCGGCTCGGACTTTGACGTAATCAGTCTTTCTCCTACGCCGAAGGTATCGATGCAGGCGCCTTGCCCGATGACATCTCTGATAATATATTCGTCCAGGGAGTTTGAAACTACAATCGTACATTCCTTTAAACCGGCCTTATCCAGCATGGCTCTGGCCTTTTTTGTAAGGTATGTCACGTCGCCGCTGTCGATACGGATGCCCATCTTTTGCGGTTTTATCTCATGGAACACCTTGATTGCAGACGGAATGCCTGATTTGATGACATTATATGTGTCTACCAGCAGTATACAGTTTTCCGGATAGATTTCCGCATACGTCTTAAAGGCTTCATATTCACTTGGGAACATCTGCACCCAGCTGTGTGCCATGGTTCCAAGGGCAGGTATTTTAAAGTCCCTTTCCGCCAGCGCACAGGCGGTACCAATGCAGCCTCCGATATAGGCGGCTCTCGCACCATGCACCGCGCCGGATCCTCCGTGTGCCCTTCTGGTACCGAATTCCATGACGCCGCGGCCTTGTGCCGCTCTCACGATGCGGTTCGCTTTCGTTGCAATCAGACTTTGATGATTGATTGCAAGAAGCAGGATGGTTTCTACAAATTGGGCCTGTATAACAGGCCCTCGCACCGTAACCAGTGGTTCTCCCGGGAAGACGGGGGTTCCTTCGGGAACCGCCCAGACATCACATTCAAATTTAAAATTCCGGAGGTACTCCAAAAAATTCTCGCTGAATATCCCCTTTCCTCTTAAATAATCTATGTCTCTTTCGTCAAACTGCAAATTATCCAGATATCCGATCATTTGCTCCAGGCCGGCCATAATGGCAAAGCCTCCCTCGTCGGGTATCTTTCTGAAAAACATATCAAAATATGCAATATCATCGGCCATTCCGGTTTCATAATACCCGTTGGCCATGGTCAATTCATAAAAATCCGTAAGCAGTGTCGTGTTAATCTGTTCAATCATGAGACAATTCCTCCAGTCGTCCTTTTTCCCTTATTACTAAGTATCCTGCAGCGATAACTATAGCTCCTCCCGCCATTTGAACGGGCAATATTGTTTCTTTCAAAATCAGCCATCCGAACAAGGTGGTAGTGACCGGCAGAAAGTTGGAAAATATCGCTGTTACCGTAGGGCCTAAAATATGTAGTGACCTTACGAAAATTATAAAACCGATTCCTGTGCTGAATATTCCCAGATACAGAATCCCTCCCACAACACTCATGGTGATGGTTTCCCGGACCGGCATATGGGTAAATGCATAAGGCCAAACCAGCAGAAGCGAGCAAATAATCTGATTTAAAGTCAGCGTCGCGCTTCCATATCTGTCATGGAGCGACGCGGTCAGGAAATTATATAAATTCCAGGCAATCACCGCACCGAAGGCCATTAGATACCCGACGATCCTGCCCTGGAAAAGAATACGATAATCGACTCCGATGACCAAAACAATCCCGATGATGCTCAATAGGATCCCAAGGGTCATTATTTTCGATATCTTCTTTTTAAATACAGCCTTATCAATGAGGATTGATAAGGCAGGAACAAAGGCCAATACGATTGTAACGAGCGATACCGGAAGATATCCCATCGCCGAATATTCTAAGTAAAAATATCCGACCTCACCGAATATAGCGCAGAAAAGGAATATCGGAATATCCTTTTTACGCATCAGGCTCTTTCCTTCTGCTTTTAGTTTAATGGCCAGTGCTACCGCAAAACCGATCAGGTACTTGAAAAACACAAGCGTGAGCGGCTCCATGACAGCCAATGCCTGTTTTGCAAAGATGTATTCAAGACCCCAGGCAAACACTAAAACAATCATCAGCAGGTACATATTTCTTTTTTGTGAGTCCATAATTTCACCAACGTTTCAAACATCTGTACCCAAATAATGTCTTAGCTCGCCCAATTTTACGCACCTAACCAAATTTGCGCAGCAAATTTTTGGTAGGTGCCATACGGGAATCCCCCGGTTTCAGCCGGTTTGGGATTCTTCCGTTCAACGCAAATTGATGGCGAACTTATGCAACAAAATTGCAAATCACTGATTTGCAAATTTTGGCTGCTAATTAATATTGTATTGTATCACATTTTTGTGCTATCGTAAAACCTTTTTTAAAAATTCTCCGGTGTAGGAGCTTTCCAGCTTTGCGATATCCTCCGGTGTACCCTCCCCGATGATCCTTCCGCCTCTGTCTCCGCCGTCGGGACCGAGGTCGATAATATAATCGGCTGTCTTGATCACATCCAGATTGTGTTCGATGACAACAACGGTATTGCCTGCATCCACAAGCCTGTTCAGCACCTGGATCAGCTTGTCCACGTCGGCAAAATGCAGCCCGGTGGTCGGTTCATCCAGAATGTACATGGTCTTGCCTGTGCTTCTCTTGGAAAGCTCGGAAGCCAGCTTGATCCGCTGTGCTTCCCCGCCGGAAAGCTGGGTCGAAGGCTGTCCAAGCTTGATATAACCCAGACCTACCTCCTCGAGCGTTTGCAGCTGTCTTTGGATAACCGGAATGTTTTGAAAGAACTCCAATGCCTCGGAAACATTCATATCCAATACGTCGTAGATATTCTTTCCTTTATATTTTACTTCCAGCGTCTCTCTGTTGTAACGCTTTCCCTTGCACACTTCGCAAGGCACGTAAACATCGGGCAGGAAGTGCATTTCTATTTTAATGATGCCGTCGCCGCTGCACGCCTCGCACCGGCCTCCTTTGACATTAAAGCTGAATCTCCCCTTCTCATATCCTCTTACCTTCGCTTCTGGAAGCTGGGCGAAAAGGTCGCGGATCGGCGTAAACAGGCCGGTATAGGTCGCAGGATTGGATCTGGGCGTTCTTCCTATGGGGGACTGGTCGATATCGATGATCTTATCGATGTTTTCGATCCCCTCGATTCCTCTGCATTTGCCCGGCTTTAGCCTGGAACGGTTGATTTCCACAGCAAGGCTCTTATATAGGATATCATTGATCAGACTGCTCTTTCCCGAGCCTGATACACCGGTGATGCTGACAAACTGGCCAAGTGGAAAGCTCACGTCGATATCCTGCAGGTTGTTTTCTGACGCACCGAGGATTTTGATGAACTTTCCGTTACCCGGTCTTCTGACCTCCGGTATTTCGATCTTCCTGGCTCCGGTCAGATATTGTCCTGTGATGGATTCCTTGCATGCTTTGATCTCCTCCACATTTCCCTCGGCAATGATTTCACCGCCGTGAATGCCCGCACCGGGACCGATATCGATGATGTGATCCGCCGCATACATGGTCTCTTCATCGTGCTCGACGATGATCAGGGTGTTTCCCAGCTCAGTAAGATTCCGCAGGGTTTTCAGAAGCTTTTCGTTATCCTTCTGGTGAAGGCCGATGCTCGGCTCGTCCAGAATATACAGTACGCCTACAAGACTGGAGCCGATCTGCGTAGCGAGACGGATCCTCTGGGATTCTCCGCCGGACAGCGTGCCGGAGGCTCTTGATAGAGAAAGATAATCCAAACCCACATCCACTAAGAATGTCAGCCTGGCTTTGATTTCCTTTGTGATCTGATGAGCGATCATTTCATCCCTTGGGCTAAGCTCGTGGCTGTTGATAAACTTCAGCGCTTCCCGGATGGATAGATTTGAAAACTCAGCAATATTGATTCCGGAAATGGTTACAGCCAGCACCTCGGGCTTCAGCCTTTGACCACAGCAGGAATCACAGGGAATGAGGCTCATGTACTGCTCCATCTTATCCTTTATATAATCGGAATTGGTCTCCTGATACCTTCGTTCCAGGTTTTTGATCACTCCCTCGAAGGGGTGGTTTCGATAGGACTGGGAGCCGCTGTTTCTGCTTTCGTAAAAATACTGGAGATTTCTGCCCTTTGTACCGTACAGCAGCTCTTCCTTGAACGTTTTTGGCAGATCCTTATACGGGGTGGAAAGATCCACGCCATGTTCTCTGGCAAGGGCTTCGATGAGCTGCCGATAGAACGTGCCGAATTCCAGAGAGGAAAACACATCCCCCAGTGCGCCGTCATCGATGCTCAGGTTCTTCTCCGTAATGATCAGGTCCGGGTCGATTTTCTGTATAAATCCCAGGCCAAGACAGGTCTGGCAGGCTCCGAAGGGACTGTTAAAGGAAAACACTCTCGGTTCCAGTTCTTCGATGCTGATCCCGTGATCCGGGCAGGCCAGCTTCGTGCTGAAGAGCATGTCCTCCCCTTCCGATTCCGAATCCTTCTGCAAAGACGCAACAACCAGACCTTCACCGTGGTTCAGGGCCAGTTCGATGGACTCGGCCAGACGGCCCTCGTTACCGGATTTTATTACAATTCGATCCACAACGATCTCAATGGTATGCTTGAAGGTCTTTTCCAGTTTGATGTCATCCTCATTGAGCTGCAGGATCTCACCGTCGATACGGGCACGGGTAAAGCCTTCCTTCTTGATTCTTTCCAGGATCTTTTCGTGCTCTCCTTTTCGGTCTCTGATCACAGGAGCCAGTATCGTGGCTCTCGTTCCTTCCGGCATCGCCATGAGGCTGTCTACGATCTGGTCCACAGACTGGCTGGTGATTTCCTTTCCGCACACCGGACAATGAGGGATCCCGATCCGCGCATACATCAATCTCAGATAATCATGGATCTCCGTCACCGTACCCACTGTGGAACGGGGATTCTTGCTGGTCGTCTTCTGATCGATGGAAATGGCAGGGGAAAGACCCTCGATGTATTCCACATCGGGTTTTTCCATCTGTCCCAGGAACTGTCTCGCATAGGAGGACAAGCTCTCCATGTATCTTCTCTGTCCTTCGGCGTAAATGGTGTCGAAGGCAAGAGAGGATTTCCCCGATCCGGATAGACCGGTGAGCACCACCATTTTATCTCTTGGTATTACCACATCTATATTTTTTAAATTGTGCTCGTTGGCACCTTTTACAATTAAGTCCTTTGTCATCAAATCCTCCAAATGCTTTTGAATTACAACCGCAGCTTAAATTCAAAAATCCGATCTCTCAATTCCGCCGCTCGTTCAAACTGCAGATTCGCTGCGGCGTCCTTCATTTCTTTTTCCATCTTTTTGACGTACTCGACCAGTTCCTTCTTCGTCAGCTCCAGAGGACTTCTGCCCTGATAATATTCATCACTTTCCTCTGCCACCTTGGTCGCTTCAATGATGGAACGTATTGCCTTCTCTATGGTTGTCGGCGTGATGCCGTTTGCTTCATTGTATTCCCGTTGTATTTTCCTTCTTCGGTCCGTTTCCGAGAGGGCTCTGCCCATTGCTTCGCTGATACCGTCGGCATACATGATAACCCTGCCGTGTACGTTTCTCGCTGCTCTGCCGATGGTCTGGATCAGGGATGTCTCGGTACGCAGGAAGCCCTGCTTGTCTGCGTCCAGTATGACTACCAGGGAAACCTCCGGCAGATCGAGACCTTCCCTCAGAAGGTTGATTCCCACCAGGACATCGAAAGCACCCACCCGCAGATCCCTGAGAATCTCCATTCTCTCCAGCGTCTGGATTTCCGAATGGAGATACCTTACTTTTATACCCACATTCTTCAGATAGTCTGTCAGGCTCTCCGACATCTTCTTGGTGAGCGTTGTGACGAGCACCTTTTCTCCCCGTTCGGTAACCTTGTTGATTTCTCCGATCAGGTCATCGATCTGGCCTTCCGTTTTTCTTACCTCGATTTCCGGATCCAGCAATCCCGTCGGACGAATGACCTGCTGCGCTACGATATTGTTGCTGTGCTCTTTTTCGTAGGCGGTTGGAGTGGCACTGACATAAACGATTTGATTTACCATCTTCTCGAATTCCTGAAACTCGAGCGGCCGGTTGTCCAATGCAGAAGGAAGACGGAAACCGTATTCAACCAGTGAGGATTTGCGCGACCGGTCACCGGCGTACATTGCCCTCAGCTGCGGCAGCATCACATGGGATTCGTCGATGATAATCAGGAAATCCTCCGGGAAATAGTCGATCAGAGTGTAAGGCCGGGATCCCGACGGCAGGCCGTTGATGTGCCTGGAATAGTTTTCAATACCCTTGCAGCTCCCTACCTCTCTCAGCATTTCCAGATCATAGCGGGTCCGCTGCTCGATGCGCTGTGCTTCGATGAGCTTGCCGCGGTCCTTGAACCATTTGATGCGATCCTCAAGCTCCTCTTCAATCGACACGATGGCCCGCTCCGTATTCTCCCTTGAAGTGACATAATGGGATGCGGGGAAGATGGATACATGGTTTCGGATCCCATTGATCTCACCCGTGACAGGATTGATTTCCTTGATCACTTCTATTTCATCTCCGAAGAGTTCTACTCTGACAGCATGATCCGCGCCGGCGGGGAAAATATCGATGATATCACCCCGCACCCGGAAACTGCCACGCTCAAATCCCATGTCATTTCGGGTATACTGAATGTCAATGAGTTTTCTCAGGATATCATGCCGGTTCTTTTCCATACCCGGTCTGAGGGAAAGCACCTGATTCTCGTAGTCCACCGGGCTTCCCAGTCCGTAGATGCAGGATACGCTGGCAACGATAATCACATCCCGCCGTTCTGCAAGTGCTGCTGTTGCCGAATGGCGCAGCTTTTCTATTTCTTCGTTAATATCGGAATCTTTTTCAATATAGGTGTCCGAGGAAGGCACGTAAGCTTCCGGCTGGTAGTAGTCGTAATAGCTCACGAAATACTCCACCGCATTTTCCGGAAAAAACTCTTTGAATTCTCCGCAAAGCTGTGCCGCCAATGTTTTATTGTGGGATATGACAAGCGTGGGCCGCTGCACCCTTTCGATGACATTTGCCATGGTAAATGTCTTTCCCGAACCCGTTACCCCGAGCAGGGTCTGGTGCTTGTCCCCCCGCAGGAGACCATCCGTGAGCTGGTCTACGGCCTGCGGCTGATCGCCCATCAATTGATACTGTGATACCAGTTTAAATCGATCCATTTTTTCATTTCCGTCCTATTATCGTCTTATATTTTAATCATTTGAATCAGTATATCATATACCGAAATCCTTGACAATATAAATAAGAACATTTGTTCCTTTTTGTAAAAAATATTATAAAGCTAGCTTGTCTTTTGTTTTCGGTTGTATTATAATTTGTTAATACAGTTATTCTGCTTAATCCAATTTTTGGAACGGGAGAACCAATTCGGGCGAATCCGCATTGGGGAGTCATTGGGTAAAAAAGATGTTACCCTTTATAGCTCGTCCAATTTGTAAAACAAATTGTTGGCGAACTCACACAGGAAAGACACGGATCATCTTTAACTGTTATGATTTGTAGGTTTCTAGTGCTAATATTTTGTGTTACGCTTTGGTGATGCTGTACTTTGTTAACAGTGTCACTTTTTATTTAACTGAAAATTCAAACTTTGGAAAGGCTATTAGACGGGAGGTGTATCTCTTGAAAGACACGAAAACTTTAAAAAACAATAATTATAACGAAACAGTACTGGTTACCAATCCGGATGAGATTGCCATGAATCACCAACTGGAAAAAACCTTCATGAAAACCATGACGGAACATCTTATCAGCAATAACGCCATCGACGGATCTCTTTACGGGAAGTACGATGTAAAGCGCGGTCTTCGTGATTCCAACGGAGCCGGAGTTGTTGTAGGTTTAACCAAAATTGGTGACGTTCAAGGCTATGAAGTAAATGAAAAAAATGAAAAGGTTGCAATAGATGGTAAACTTTTTTATCGTGGTATCGATGTTGAGGATATCGTAAACAACTGCCTGGCGGACAACCGCTTTGGCTATGAAGAAACCAGCTACCTTCTGCTTTTCGGAGAGCTTCCGAGCCAAAAGCAGCTTGAGGATTTTAAAAAAGTTGTCGGAATGAAAAGGGAACTGCCGCTTGGTTTCCCCAGAGATATGATTTTAACTGCGCCAAGCAAAAATGTTATGAACAAGCTGGCGAGAAGTGTACTGGCATTATATTCCTATGATGAAAACCCTGATGATGTTTCCGTAGACAATGTGCTTCGTCAATCCATCAATTTGATCGGATATTTTCCATCCCTGATCGCTTATGGGTATCAGGCAAAAAGATCTTATTATGACAATCAGAGTCTGCATCTTCATTATCCTGATCCGAAATTGAGCACGGCAGAGAACATTTTAAGACTTATGCGTCCCACAGGAGAATATACCGAGCTGGAAGCAAAGCTGCTTGATATTTCCATGATTCTTCACGCAGAGCATGGCGGAGGAAACAACTCCTCCTTTACGACCCATGTGGTATCGTCCAGTGGTACGGATACGTATTCCACCATTGCGGCCGCTGTCGGTTCCTTGAAGGGTCCAAAGCACGGCGGTGCCAATGTTGAAGTCCTGCAAATGATGGCCGATATCAGGGAAAATGTAAAGGATATTACCGACTATAAAGAAGTTGAAAAATATCTCATCAAGATTCTGAAAGGTGAGGCCAATGACGGCTCAGGATTGATTTACGGTCTGGGGCACGCGGTATATACTATTTCCGACCCGAGAGCAATCCTGCTGAAGAAAATGGCGAGAAAGCTTGCAGAAGACAAGGACCTGGTGGATGACTTCATGCTTTATGATTTCATTGAAAAACGTGCACCGACCTTGTTCATGGAAATAAAGGGAACGAAAAATCCAATGCCTGCAAATGTTGATTTGTATTCCGGTTTCGTTTACAACGCCCTCAATATTCCGGTGGACATCGCCACTCCGATCTTTGCCTGTTCAAGGCTGTCCGGATGGTGCGCTCATAGAATAGAAGAACTGGTTGCCAGCGGAAAGATCATGCGGCCTGCATACAAGTGCGTACAGCCGCATTTGAAGTACATCCCGCTTGATGAAAGAAAATAACAAATAGTAAAGCGAAGGACAGAAATGTCCTTCGCTTTTCTTAGATTAATTCATGAAAACCCTTTGGCTTCCTATTCGGATAATTTCATTTCCGGAGGCAGCTTCTTGAAGAAATTGGTGGTAGATCCAAGATACACAATTCCTACCGCTAACCAAGAAAAGCCTAAGATCTTTGAGTGGACATCCAAGTTAAGCCAAATGATAAAGCAAACACTGGCTCCGATGAGCGGTGCGATTAAAAAACGAATCACTCCAGACCCGGAGCGTTGTTTATGCTTAATAAAATAATGAGCAATAACCGATATGTTAACTAAGGTAAAGCCGGCCAAAGCGCCAAAATTAATCAGGGAAGCTGCGGCCCCTAAACTCAGGAAGAGTGCGCTCATGCTGATGACTCCAACTAAAATGACGTTATAGGTAGGTGTTTGGTGCTTCGGATGAACGTAGCCAAAGAATTTTTTTGGCAAAGCTCCGTCTCGTCCCATTCCAAAAAGGATACGGGCCGCCGAAGAATGAGAAGACATCGCACAAGCCAGACAACCAATGCAGTATGTAGCGGTAAAAAGATAACCCATTACGCTGCCGGCCACCTTAACAATCAGCTCTTGCGCACCGCTGTCGACTGTTTGGAACTCATTCCAACCCGTAGGCCAAGAAAGCTGCATCATATAAGAAACCACAATAAACATTAATCCGGCACCCACACAGGTAACCATAATGGCGATACCCACATTTTTTTCGGGATTGATCGCTTCTTCGGATACGGTGGTTACCGCATCAAATCCCAGGAAGGAAAGTGCTAAAATGGAAGCTCCCGTTAAAATGACACCCCATCCCATCTCCGGTTTGTTAAACTCCACCGGATTTAAGAAGGCATTCCAATCAAAGAACGTCCCAGCGCCGCCACCGGAGGAAATCCATTTGGCTAAAAACAGAACGAATGCAAGAATAAAAACAAACTGAACGATAATTAAGGCGTTATTAAACCAAGCGGTGATGGTAATACCATGATAATTGATAAACGTTACCACAAGGATGTATCCTATAACCCAAACCCAGCTCGGTACTCCGGGGAAATACGGGGCAAGGAAAATTGCAGCTAACAAGTAATTGATCATGGGAAGAAGCAGGTAATCCATAAGGATCGCCCATCCGGATAAAAAACCAACATAAGGATTAATCGATCTCTGCGTATAAGTGTAAGCCGATCCCGCAATGGGATAGGCCTTCGACATCATAGAATAACTGTAGGCAGTGAATACCATGGCCAGTGTCGCTACGGTATAGGTAAGAGACACCATTCCGTGTGTCATATTTGTTACTAAACCATAGGTACTAAAAATAGTTACCGGCGACAGATAAGCAAGGCCATAAAAAATTAAAAAGCTGAGGGGAAGCACCCTTTTAAGAGACTGTTCATAACCAAATCGATCAAGATTACTGGAGTTCTCTGAATTTTTACTTAGGCTCATATGTTTACTTTCCTTTCGATATATAAATTTTATAAATTTAGCTAGACTTTCTTTGGAAGCAGAGAGGGCCCGATCATCGCCTCATATTCTGCTAACGTATTCGCCGGTGGATTTAGTTTTTGGTATAAAGGGGCATCTCCAATTTTATTGGCGAAGGGCATCGGTGGGTTGAAATAAGCCAAATGTTTGATGGTTTGGTCAAGATGAAACGCACCGTATTCTCTGACTGTCCGTACTTTGTCCAAGTCAAGAGTGACCGTACATGCTTCCGGCGTCTTTTCTGCCTCCCATAATATCCTGGCTTCCGGATCGATTACAGACGAATGTCCATACCATGTACTGCCATGAGAAATTCCAATAGCATTCGTACAGATAAAATAAACCTGGTTTTCGATTGCTCTGGTAGCACATATGGATTTATAGCCTTGTTGCAGGGGCTCCTGATCCAATGTGATTTTGACCAATACTTCAGCTCCCATCAAAGTGAGATTGCGGGAGACTTCCGGGAAGTATGCATCGTAACAAATCATTAAACCAACTTTTGTATCCTTCTCCGGTATGTCAAAAACCACATACTCCCGACCCGGCACTACATTTTCTTCCACAGGATAAAATGGGCACAGTTTTCTATAAACTGCTATAATTTCACCTTTGGGATTGATAACCGGGGCTGAATTATAAGTTTTTCCTTCCGGAAGATCCGGATGAGTTTCGGCTATGCTGCACGGAATAAAATAGATGCCATATTTTTTAGCAATCTCACAGAAAAAATCAGTCGTGCGACCCGGAATCGTTTGAGGCTCCAGTCCGGAACCATATTCTACCCCGATCACCAATTCAGGTCTGTGAAAATTTTTCATCAACTCGTCCACCATATTGGATAGGTAGTCTAAGTTTACCTGGGTATCCGTTGCTACAGGCATTTGAATAACCCCAACATTAAGAATTCTGCTCATTTCTTTACCTCGCTAATACTTTTGATCCAACGCTTTTACTCCGTCCTACGATTAACATTTGACATAACCCGCCTCCCTTTCCATTCTTTGTAGGACCGGATGGAATAATATAATTGCAAGAAACGTACCACGGCAGTTAATGACGCTGAAGCCCGCGTGTTTGCTGGGTTTATGAGATATCAACACCTATTTTCCTCCATAATAATTTGACAAAACATAAAAAAACGAGTGAAAAATCACTCGCCAAAAGAGAAAATCCCTATCCTTAAGATGAAACAAGTGAGTGAAATTTAACTCATCGACCTGAATTCCACTCGCTTTTAATCTTTTATCCTATATTCCTTTATCTTTTCATTTGCTTGTGATTGGCTTATCCCCAATGCCTTTGCCACTTTTCTGGAACTCCCAAATTCAGTATACTTCAGCCGAATGATGGAAGCCTCAAATTCTTTCACCATATCCTTCAGTGAACTGTTGCAGATATCCTTTTTCTCAATATCATATCGATTGGTTTTATTAATAAAGTCTTGCGGCAATACATTTTGATCAATAATATAATCATTTGACGTGATCGCTAATCTTTCCACCAGGTTTTCTAACTCACGAATATTTCCCGGCCAGGAATAATTAATAAGAATATCTAATAATTCCGGAGAGAAACGCCTCTTTATGTTATACTTTTCCATATTTTTAAACAGATAATAGTTTAGCAGAGATACAATATCATCTTTTCTGTCCCGCAGAGGCGGAATGTATATTGAAATAACATTAAGCCGATAATATAAATCCTCTCTGAATCTCCCTTGCGACACTAACTCGAGCAGATTCCGGTTGGTAGCCGTAATCAGCCTAAAATCAACCTTTCGCTGCGTTGTTTCACCAATTTTCGTTATCGCCTTTTGCTGAATAACATTAAGAAACTTAACCTGCAAGTGAATGGGTAATTCTCCCATCTCATTCAAAAAAATCGTGCCGCCATTCGCCGCCTCAAAAAAACCCGGTTTGCCATCGTCTTTCGCCCCAGTGAATGCACCTTTTCCATAACCAAAGAATTCCGATTCCAGCAAACTTTCCGGTATGGCACTACAGTTAACGTTAACAAATGGCCCGTTGCGCACTGTACTCTTCGAGTGAATATACGAAGCGAGGAAATCCTTCCCCACACCGGTTTCCCCTAAAATCAGAATGTTCGCGTTGCTCATCGACGCTTTTATCGCCAGCTCCATAACCGGTTCCATTTCTTTACTGCGCGTGACAATACCGCTGAACATGTCCTCCTTGCCTACGAATTGAAGCGTATCCATGCTAATGTATTGTTCTGAAAAAGATTTTCCTTCCCCTA
>CAZTEH010000043.1:19735-31002 GCA_964612345.1 uncultured Oscillospiraceae bacterium
TCCCCTAAGGCCTCATGTTCTTTGCGGATCAGCTCGATGCTGTCTTCTATATTCTCCATAAGCCGCTCGTTCATAAGGCTTCGAAAATCATTATAATCCAAGTCTAATCCCGTTACACCCAACAAAACACCTTCAACATATACCGGAATGCTGTAAGATATAACGTCCATATTGATATGTGCATCGAAATAGACCTTGCTCCATACTCCGGCACCGCTTGCAATCGGCTTATAATACCACCATTTCATATACTCATTTTCCGGGTAGTATTCTCTTATATGTGAAAGCTCGTGACTGTAAAACTCTCCTTTTTTCCCAACGTTCACCAAGGATACTCCAGCGGCTTCCTCATCGGGTCCTAATAGAGGCGTCATGTCATGGGAAATATGAAAGTAAGCCTGAACCACCAATTTTTCTTCTTTTGCATATTGAATAACGGTGGGTTTAATAACCTGATTTTTAAGAAAATCTATATATTCTCGACTTGCTGCGAGTTTTCCGATCTCTACTTGAGCCGAGACAGTTTGCGCAATTTTATTAGCGGCACTCATTATCCGCTCACCGACCAGCTCCATACCCTTCCCTTTTGGCAGGTATATTTCTTTCTCAATCTTTTTGCAGTTCTTCTTCATCTTCAATCTCCCAATGCAATGGAATGTACTAATGCTTCAGCAGATCCTGGGCAGGCCTTCCCCGTAAAGTACATCGACGACCCTGCTTCCTCCCAGTCTGGTTTTCATGGCAACGCCCTTGCCGAGAACTACTTCGGCGATGATTGCCGCATCCTTTCCGAATTCGGTTTTCTTCATGAATTCCAGTGCTTTTTCTGCGTCTTCCGAGGCAACAACCGCGATCATCTTCCCTTCGTTTGCCATATAGAGCGGATCCAAACCCAAAATATCGCTGAAACCTCTCACCTCGGGATGAACCGGCAGCGCTTCCTCTTTGATTTCGATACCGCAGTTCGAGGAATCCGCAATTTCGTTCAGCACCGTTCCAAGGCCGCCTCTTGTCACGTCTCTCATGGTCTTCACTCTGATCCTGTTTTCCAGCAGGCTGTTTACCAATGGATTCAGACAGGCGCAGTCGCTTTTGATATTGTTTTCAATTCCCATTCTAGCGCTGAGGATACAGGCATGATGGTCTCCCAGATTGCCTGAAAGCAGGATCACATCTCCCCCGCTGCAGTTTTCGGCGCTGATATTTCGTCCTTCCGGAATGATTCCGATACCGGAGGTATTGATATAAAGGCCGCCTTTCCCTTCCACAACCTTCGTGTCACCGGCAACGATCTGGATCCCGGCTTCCGCCGCAGCTTTCGCCATGGATGCAACGATTTGTTCCAGCAGCGAGAGCTCCAGACCTTCCTCGAGAATAAATCCAGTCGTTATATATTTGGGTTCCGAGCCCATCATCAGCAAGTCATTTACAGTACCGCAAATCGCCAGCTTCCCGATGTCCCCGCCTTTGAAAACCACCGGCGTTACGACAAAGGAATCCGTGCTGAAGGCTACCTTGCCATGAAGCTCCAGAACAGCGGCATCCTCCATTTTATTCAGTATATCATTGGAAAAGTATTTTCCGAATATATCTTTCATCAACTCCGCAGAGGCTTTTCCGCCGCTGCCGTGAGACATGTTTATTCTCATTTTTCTCTCCTTTAGGAACCTGTCCTATTGCTCTTTATCTATTCCGATACCAGATCCCGCAGGCCCCTTCTGAGGAAACCATGCATGGTCCGTATGGATTCATTGGATTGCAGGTCTTGCCGAACATAGGACATTCGTTGGGGTTGACCCTGCCGATGATAACATCTCCGCAGCGGCAGGATTCAGGCAATTGAATATCCTGATCCAGCCCTTTGCTTCCGGCATCATATTCCTCGTACTCTGCCCGGAGATAAAGACCCGAATCCGGAATCATCCCAAGACCCCGCCACATGGCGCTGCCAGGCTCGAAGTATCGCTCGATCACTTCTTGTGCCTTTTTATTTCCTTCGGCTTTCACCGCATTTTTATATAAATTATGAACTGCAGCCTCTGTTTTTGTTTTGGGCTCCAGCTGTTTTACAATATCATAAATTCCCGCCAGAATATGCTCCGGCTCAAAGCCTGCAACCGCGAACGGCTTTTTGTAGCGGTCCGCCAGTTCTTTATATATTTCGCTCCCGATGATCACGCTCACGTGGCCGGGGCAAAGATAACCGTCAATTTCATCCTCATTTTCACAGATCCACCTCAATGCCGGCATAACAGTCTTTAACGCAGTAAGCAGCCGGATATTCTTTACTCCCTGACTGGCCGCCTCTTCAATTGTCAGTGCATAAGCCGGCACTGTGGTTTCGAAGCCCACCCCGGCAATTACATAAATCGTGTTCGGATTTTGCTTCGCTTTCTCCACGATCTCCATGGGGGAATACATCAGCTCAACTTTGGCGCCGTCTCCCTTCGCCTGGGACAGGCTGCCGTTCTGTCCCGGCACCTTCATCATATCACCGAAGGTGACTAAGACATGATTTTCCTTCAGAGCATACTCAATGCACCGGTCGATATACGCAGCCGGTGTAACACATACGGGGCAGCCGGGTCCGGAAATCAGTTTGATCTTCGGTGAGATCAGACTTCTGACTCCGCTTTTGAAGATGCTTGCAGTATGGGTACCGCAAACCTCCATGATTTTTACGACCGGTCCATCATATTCTTTCAATTCTTTGATTATTTGTTCTACATTTTTCATTTTCTAATCCAGCTCCTCCAATTCATGGAACAACTCAATCAATTCCAAAGCCTTGTCCTTTGACATCACCTCGATGGCGCAGCCTGCATGAACGAGCACATAATCCCCTACCTTAGGGTCGATCAAACCTACATTTACATCTACAAGATTCCCATTGAAGTCTACTTTCGCCTTTGTGGAATCGATTGAAATAATTTTTCCAGGTATTGCAATACACATTAGTCTTTTTCTCCTTAATCTATCTGCCAATCCATTGGCTCTAAATGAATTTCCTTTTTACGATGATGGCTTGTTCAGGACACATCTCCTGACAGCAGAAGCATCGAATGCATTTTTTATAATTATAGACAGGCACCTCTTTTTTTTCGCTCGTTTGTGAAACTTTTCCTTCCGTTGCCGGGAAGAGCAGCGCCTTTTCCTCCAGCGGGCAGGCAGTAACGCAGGCACCGCAGCGGATACATTTATTTTTCAGGATGACCGGCTTTCTCGCCAGGAACTTCAGTTTGTCCAGATAAGCCCATTTCCCGCCGTAGCTTTTTTCTCTCATCGCTTCAAAATGAGGGTTACAGTAATCATCCAGCCGATCCACGCCAAGAATTTCGATATCCCCTTCTTTCCAATGACCCAGTCCAAAGATTGCCCCGTAAAATACGGTTGGAATCGTGGAAGGATCCAGATCGACCAGTCTGCAGAAGGTTGCGTCCAATGCAACGGGATCTGCCGAAATGAGGATGACATTCATTTTAACCGGTGTCCCTGATGCAGGGCCATTTCCCTCCATGGCTACAATACCATCCATGATATGGAGCCTTGCTTTCAGCAGATGATTCAAGTCAATCAGCATCTGGGCAAAGCTCTCCGCATCGGGGTATTTTGCATGGGCGGCACCCTTATTCATTCCGTACACACAGCCAAACATATTTTTTACACCGCCGGTGATGCGCTCCAGCTGGTGGGTTTTCATCTTGCAAAGGCTGACGATTCCATCAGAATCCAGGACCCCCTGACTGATTTCAAATTTCCTTGAAGTCCTGCCCCGAACAAATTCAACGGTCTGGCTTCGGGTAAAATCAGCGAGAGGAATTTCCATACGGTCGGCAACCGCTTTGATTCCACAAATCTCTGCTGTTTTTTCAACGCTGCCGGGATGCCCCGGAGAATCTCCGTAGGATAAGTTATGGAATCCTTTCTCTCTGAGATTTCGCGCAACCGCTTCAAAAACTGCAGGATGGGTCGTCACAGCTCTGTCCGGATCGGCTCGGTTCAGAAGATTCGGTTTCAAAAGAATCTTTTCCGACTGTTTCAAAAAGCTATCCCAGCCGCCTAATAGATCAATGCCTCTTTCAATGGCTTCCCGAACCGTTTTCTCCTCATATCCCTCACAGGGAATCACCGCCACTTTGCTTTTCAATCCTTTGTCCCCTTTTCCCTTGATTTTATTGCTCTCTTCGATATTAACATTATGCTATTTTGTAGTCAAATATTTCATCCCGATGAGATTTTGTCCCAGACAGATACCTCCGTCATTCGGTCCCACCGAAATATTGTAGTACGGCCGGAAACTTTCACTTCTCAGTAAACCAAGGGTACGTTCCATCAGGATCTTATTCTGAAAGACACCGCCGGTCAAGGCAACCGTATGGAGGCCTTCTTTTTGACGAATCTTTTTACAACTCTCTAAAATCATGTCTGCGACAGCATAATGGAAGCCCAATGCGATCTTTCTCTTATCTACCCCTGCCAGCAGCGCTTCCTCCGCACGCAGGAAAATCGGTTTCGCTGAGATGCGAATCGCGTCATTCTCCATGATACCCCCGCTCTGTACGATTTCAAAGGCCATATCCCATGGCGCCAAGCCTTCATTGATCGCCTCTGCTGCCGAATTTTCGAGCATGATGGCACATTCCCCTTCATATCGGTTGTAGTCATGGATCCCTATGAATGCGGCAAAACCGTCGAACAGTCTGCCCATGCTTGAGCTGTTGATGGTATTGATATTATGATCCAGACCCGCTTTCACAGTTGGCCATCTGGAGTCCTCAGGCTCTCGTAGCCCGCATTTTATACCCTTCCACTCATCCTGCTTCCTGTACTGGTACAAATAGCTGAAGGCGGATTTCCATCCTTCTTTCATGGAGGAGTCGCCTCCAAGCATTTTGATATATTCCAAATGCCCTGCACGGTGGAAATCGGCTCCCTGGCAAACCAGGAATTCTCCGCCCCAAATCGCACCGTCCGTGCCATAACCGGTGCCGTCAAAGCTCACACCGATCACCGGTTCCTGCAGATCATGCTCAGCCATCACCGATGCCACATGGGCATGATGGTGCTGCACCTTCCGGTGTTCTAATCCATGCTGCTTTGCATACTGCTCTGCATATTTTGTGGTGTAATAGAGGGGATGAAGGTCGCTGACAACCAGCTTAGGCTGAATGCGGAACAATTCACTCATCCACGCTACGTTTTCTTCATAGATCTGCCCGGCCTCCCGGCTGTCCAGGTCGCCGAAGTACTGGCTTACATAAGCGAAAGGCCCTTTACTCAAAGAGAAGGAGGATTTCAGTTGTCCGCCCGTTGCGAGAATCATATCCTGCTTAGCCAGTTTATTGTTAATATACAATGGAACGGGGGCGTAGCCCTTGGATCTTCTGATCATCTGGGGCTGCCCGTCGATCACTCTTGCTACGGAATCGTCCAGCCGGATGCGGATCTTCCGTTCATTATAAAAGACCGCTTTCAAAAGTTTTTCCCTATTCGGTTCCCAATCAAGCTTTTCCTGCAATTCAAACATTTCCTCGTCATCCTTGATGATGGCCATGTCGGAAAGATTGGCGCTGGTCATGATCAGCGGACCGCAAATCTCGATGATCATGAACTGAACTCCCATGCTAGGAAGAAAAGCGCCGATGTAGCGGCTGGTTTTATAAACTTCCTCACAGATCTTCGATGGTTTTCTTTCCAGCAGAACGATCGGTTTTGCGTTGGACAGGAGCAGCTCTTCCTCTGACCGACTCACATGACAGTATTCTCTGATCTGATCCATGTCACGGAACATGACCGCGAAGGGCTTCTCTTCCCTGAGCTTCAGACGGCGCAGGTTTTTAACCGCCTCATCCTTGAAAGGACTGCAAACAAAATTGTATCCGCCGACACCTTTCAGGGCAATAATCTTTCCCGTAAGAACAAGCATTGCTGCCCAAGTGACCGGATTTACAGCACGCTCCATGATTTTCTTATCTGCTTGAATTCCGATAATCCCGACTGAAGCAGCCTCCTGCCGATCTTTTTTCCCTTCCGTCAGCTTGTATTCGAGTATCGGTCCGCAGTCGTGGCAGGAGATGGTCTGGGCATGGTAACGCCGATCCTGACGATCCGTATATTCACCATGGCAGAATTCGCACATGGGGAAGTCAATCATCGTCGTATTCTCTCTGTCATATGGAATTTTATCGATGATCGTATATCTCGGCCCGCACACCATACAACTGATAAACGGGTGCATGTATCTCGGATTCTTTGGATCCTGCATCTCAGCAAGGCAGTCGGGGCAGATGGAAAGATCCGCAGGGATCATGGCCGCCTCGTCGTCTCCCTCATCGCTGTCCAATATTGTAAAGCTGCCGAATTCACGGGGCGTCAGTTCTTCAATTTTAACATGGACGATTTCCGCCGGCAGCGGTTTCTCTTTTTTTAATGCTTCAAGAAAAGCTTCCATTCTGTCGGAAGTATCCGTCAGGACAATGTCAACAAGACCGCCGATGTTGAGGACTTCTCCCTTCATACCAAGACGGTCTGCCAATTTAGCAACAAAGGGCCGGAAGCCGACCCCTTGAACGATTCCCCATATTTTAATTTTTACGGTTTTTCTGTCGGACATTTTTCGTCCTCCGCTCTTTTCCGGATCCAGGCTGCCACCTCGGCAAAGCCCTCTCCGGTTTTTCCGGATACTTTGAACACAGGCACTTCTTTATTTAAGGCTCTGACACCCTTCATATAGAATTCTTCATCAAAATCAAGGTATGGCAGCAAGTCTACCTTATTTAATATGATTGCATCGGCCTTTTCAAAAGCAAGCGGATATTTGTAAGGTTTGTCGCTTCCCTCGGTCACTGTGGAGATCAGCATTTTACAATGTTCTCCGATGCTGAATTCAGCAGGACAAACCAGGTTTCCAATGTTCTCTATGAACAGAACGCCCTGTTCATCAAATTTCATGTTTTGAACCTGATTATGGATCATCGGCGCATCCAGATGGCAGGCTCCAAAGGTATTGATCTGGAACGTATCGATCCCAAGACCGCGCAGATCCCTCGTGTCGATATCGGATTCGATATCGCCTTCTATGACATAAGGCTTCAAGCCTTTTAAATTCTTAATAATGTTTTTCAGTGTGGTTGTTTTTCCGACTCCCGGCGCCCCCATTACGTTGATCACGTAAATATGCTGATCGTTCAGATCCTCATTGGTATGCGACGCGATATGGTCATTCTCATCATGAATGTTAGCCATCATGTTTACTTTAAGAACATCATGCATGGTTTTCCTCCTGTGGATGCTTATTTGCACCCGTTTCGTATACTTACAGTATACTTACTATCAGTTGATTGCCAGCGGGGAAAAGTGTTTTCTTAGAAAACCGTGAAACCTATTACCGACTTTGATGCGAAGCATCATCGGCGATGAAAATCTACAAATTGAAAATTTGTGATTTTCCAGCCTAAATTCTGTCAACGGCTCTAAAGAGCCGGACAGAATGTTAAAAGGAGGCGGTTTTCGTGAAAATACTTTTCACCGTTCAATTTCAATAGACTCAATATAAAATTCCTTGCCGATCTCCGTCGGTTCTCCGTCCGCTCCGCATTTTGGGCAGGAAAAGGAGAGGAATTCTCGTTCAAACAATTCGCCGCAGCCGGTACATTTCATTTTCGGCGTTACATGTTCGATTTCGATGGTGGCTCCCTCGCACAGGGTTCCTTCCGAGATCACATCGAAATACATCTGGATGGAATCGCCAACAAAGCCGGAGTAATCCCCGACTACCAGCTTTACAGATTTAATTCGAGAAGCACACAACTCCGTTGCGTGCTTCTCGGCTAATTTTATTATTTGTTGTGTAATTGGAAATTCATGCATTATTCAGCTTTTTCCTCAGCCGCCTTCGGCTCAACCTTTACTTCCGGCTTTGGTTCCGGTGCGGCTCCAACATAGGTATCCACGACTTTTTCTGTGCTTGGCGTCGTATATGTATTCTCGTTCGTCAAGCATTTTTTTGGGCATACCTCAACGCAGCAGCTGCACTGGATACATGCCATTCTTTCGATGGTCCAGGATCGCTTTGCCTTATCAACGACTAACGCGTTGGTTGGGCATTTCTTCTGGCAGATCCCGCAGAAGATACAATCGTTGATCTCGTTTTCAATGTGGCCTCTGGTTCTTTCCTGCCAAACTCTCGGAATAACCGGGTACATGAGAGTTGCCGGCTTTTTGAATAAACTTCTGATAATCATTTTACCTAATTTAAATGCTGCCATTACTCTCACCTACCTTTCTGTACAACTGATACATGGGTCAATTGTTAAAACTAACATTGGAACGTCCGCCAAATCACAACCCTGCAAGGTCTTAACCATAGCAGGTATATTCATGTTGGTAGGAGTCCTTACTCTGATTCTTTCCAAGAACTTGGAATCTGCACCCTTTGAATAATAGAATGCTTCGCCTCTTGGCTGTTCCAGTCTCGCGATAAATTCACCCTTCGGTACGTTTCCCTTTACAGGAACTGCAATTTCTCCGTCCGGGATAAGCTCTATCGCTTTTGCGATCATGTCGATGGACTGATATACCTCACGCATTCTGACAAGAGTTCTGGCATAGCAGTCTCCGGCAGTTTCTACGCATGGCTCGAATCCAAGCTTCTCATAAACGCCGTTACCGGTCAATCGGATATCCTGTCTGATTCCGGATGCTCTTGCCATAGGTCCTACTGCGCAAAGCTCAGCAGCATCTTCTTTGGAAAGAACGCCGACACCAACCAGTCTGTTCTTAACGGAATAATCATTGATAAAGGTCTCGGTAAGCTCTTTCAGTTCCTTTTCCATTCCTCTCAGAACGGTAACTATTTCATCAAGAGTTTTCTTATCGATGTCTTTTCTTACTCCACCGACTTTACATACGGAGAAGATAACTCTGCCGCCTGTCGTCTTTTCGAACAAGTCAAGTACGCTTTCTCTCAGTCTCCAGCAGTGCATGAACAGGCTTTCAAAGCCAAATCCGTCTGCCAGAAGTCCCAGCCACAGCAGATGGCTGTGTATTCTGGAGAGTTCATGCCAGATGGTTCTCAGGTATTCCGCTCTTTCAGGAACCTCAATACCCATGAGACCTTCTACTGTATGACAATATCCCCAGCCGTGTCCGAAGCTGCAGATACCGCAAATTCTTTCGATTACGTATACTAATTCAGTATACTCCTTTTTTTCCACTAGCTTTTCCAGACCTCTGTGAATGAATCCGATAGAAGGAATCGCTTCCACTACCTTTTCATCTTCGATTACCAGGTCAAGATGTACCGGCTCAGGGAGAACAGGATGCTGCGGTCCGAAAGGAATAATAGTTCTTTTACCCATTTTTTACTCTACCTTCCTTTCTCAGTCTTTTGGGTTCCACGGTGTAGGCTGTGAAACCTTGAAGAAGTGGCCGCCATAATTGAGAGCCATATGTTTGAACTTAACGCCGAACAGATCCTGCATTTCGTTTTCATAGATGAATGCAGCCCAGTAAACGCCGGTGATGCTCATGATTTCTTCTTCCTCAGGAATAACAAGTCTTAAGTTCGTCAGTACGTGATCCTTATCAAATGAATAGGTCAGCTCAAATCCTTCTGAAACTTTTGTGCAGTGGACTTGTCCCATTCGATAGCCCTCTGCCTTAAAATCCTGAACCTTATCAAGTAACTGGGTAGGCTCAATGGAAATGAAATTTTGAATTCTCCATAATTCACTCATTTTAAGCCTCCTCCTTTTCTTTTACTTCCGCTGCGGCTGCAGGCTTCTTATCCATGGCTGCACGTTTCTCGGCCAAAACGCCAAGACCCTTTACAACACCGTCAATGATCGCTTCCGGTCTTGCTGCGCATCCTGGAACATATACGTCAACAGGGATAACGGTATCGATACCGCCCATAACGTTATAACATTCCTTGAAGACTCCGCCTGAGGTCGCACAAATGCCGATGGCTACAACAACCTTTGGTTCCGGCATCTGTTCATATATTTGCTTTACAACACTGATGTTCTGTTCATTGACAGAACCTGTAACCAGAAAAATATCTGCATGCTTTGGATTTCCGGTATTGATGATACCAAATCTCTCTACATCGTACATAGGTGTAAGGCATGCCAATACTTCTATGTCACATCCGTTACAGCTTGATCCATCATAATGGATAATCCACGGCGATTTTGTTACATATGACATTGATTACACCTCCTTAACTTATGAAGTACAGAATCAACAGATTAACAAATCCGAGCGTGATCGCCACGATCCAGGAAGCGTTAATTGCAATCTGCCACTTCATTCTTGCATAGTTATTATCAATCAGAATTTCAAGGAAATATACTGCAAGGCAAATGATAACCGCTAGAATCGGAGTCCATGCCATTGCGTTTACAAAGAACAGATAAACAAAACCGAGCAGGAAGATATTTTCATACCAGTGAGCGATTTCGATTACTGCCATTGTCTTTCCGGAAAATTCGGTAGTCAGTCCTTTTACCAGCTCTTGATGCGCATGATGAGACATACTTAAATCAAAAGGTGATTTTCGAAGCTTAATAGTTAGAATGAACACAAATCCGAGAAATATACCCGGCAGGTACTGTATTGCCATTACCTGTGAAGTTACAATGTCTGAAATATTAAAGCTTCCGTTTACAAGATAGAAGCCGACTGCTGTGATCAGAACCATTGGTTCGTAAGCCATCATCTGCAGCAACTCTCTTTCCGCACCGATTTGGGCGTAAGGAGAATTGGATGAAAATGCTGCTACTACCAGGAAGATACTTGCCAGGGTCAACGAAAAGATGATCAGCAGTAAATCTCCTCCTGCAAAGAAGAAGCATCCGGTAATGATGATGAATATTAAAAAGCACATTACGTAGAAATCTTGTACCTTATTTACCGTAATCGGCTCTTTTTCCATCAGCTTGAAGAAATCATAAAACGGCTGGAGAATCGGAGGTCCGAATCTGCCCTGCATTCTTGCAGAAATCTTTCTGTCAATACCGGCAAGTAAACCTCCGGCGATCGGTGCAAGGATAAGATATGCTGCGACGCTAATAATAACTGTTGTTAAATTCATTTACAGCACCCCCCCTAATAATATTGAAAATGCGGTGACAAGCACTACGACTGTAGCGATTACACCAATCAAATTCATTCTCTTTTCAGCAAAATAATCTTCCATATACCAGTTTTTCAGTGATACTGGAACAGGCTTTTCCATAGCGCCGTTGAAGGTCAGATCGTCGCCC
>CAZTEH010000044.1:0-29502 GCA_964612345.1 uncultured Oscillospiraceae bacterium
TTTAGGCTGGAAAATCACGAATCTCTGGTTCGTAGATTTTCATCGTCAAACATTCCGTCCGGTTCTTGAGAACCGTTGACGGAATTTAGGCTGAAAAATCACGAATCTTCGATTCATAGATTTTTATCGTCTAACATTCTGTCCGGTACGATAGAACCGTTGACAGATTTTCATCGTCTTGATAGTATGTTATTATGATTATAACATGTAGTAAGGCTCTGTAAACATGATTCAATGATTCTTATCTTGCGAAAATGCAATTGAATGCAGTATTAAAAAGGAGAATGAATATAAAAAATGGAACGCAACAATGCAAAAAAATTAGTGGTGAAGGCTGGTCTCGAACTCGTAAACGCAGGCTTGATTGCCCGTACCTGGGGCAATGTAAGCTGTCGTATCGATGAAGAAACCTTCGTCATTACACCCAGCGGAAGAGAATACCAGTCGCTGACCGCAGATGATATCGTCGAAGTAAAGATAAAGGATTTATGCTATGAGGGAAGCATCAAACCCTCCTCGGAAAAAGGGATTCATGCAGCGGTCTATCAGCTCTGCCCGGAGATGAATTTCGTGATCCATACCCATCAGGAAAATGCCTCTGCCCTGTCCGCGACAGGTTTGGATTTCTTTGAGCCCACCTCTGATTTTTCAGAGCTCGGAAAGGTCGTCATGTGTGCAAAATATGCGCTCCCGGGCACAAAGTCTTTGATTAGAAATGTCACAGAAGCATTGAAGTTTTCCGCAGGACACGCCGTTATTTTAAAACATCATGGTACCCTTTGCTATGGCAGAGGTTATGAGGATACCTTTCAGACTGCCCATCAGCTGGAAGCCGCCTGCGGTGCCTATATCAATGAAAACGGAGGGCATATCCAAACAGAACTCCCCGATGAGATCCAGCCTGTGCCGGATGAAGTGAAAACCCTGCTGGCCGCATGGATGGCATCGGGCCTGGAGGGTCACATCCTGATCAACACGGATTTCGATGTTGTGAGGTTTTCAAGGCTAGGCTCGGGCTTAAAGCCGCTCCTTGATGATTTTGCTCAAATCGTCGGTACGAAAATAAAAACGGTGAAGAATGATCCCAAATTGATTTTCCAGTCTCTGAAATCCGTCTCTGCGGTCATGGTGAAGGATATCGGTGCGGTATGCTGGGGGAAGAATGATCTGGACGCTGAAGCGGTCAGCATGATCGTCAGAAAAAACTGCAAGGCCTATTTTGCGTCTTCGGCATTCGGACATCCAAAATATATCAAGCCCTGGGAATGCGTTTTGATGCGCGGCGTGTATCTGAAGAAATACTCAAAGATGGCTGAGAAAAACAAATGCGGTGGGCAGCGATGAATCAGACCATACGAGAAAGAATCTTCGATCGAGCCGAAGAGGAATACAAGAAGTTCCAAAGCAAGCTTATTCCGGGAGAAGACAGGCTGTTAGGAGTCCGTCTGCCTTTCCTCAGAGAGCTTGCAAAAGAAATAGCCAAAGAAGATTGGCGGGAATATCTAAACACTGCAGAGGATGAATACTATGAGGAAATCATGCTGCAAGGCTTGGTAATCGGTTATGCAAAGGCCTCTCCGGAAGAAATACTTCAATACACCGCCCGGTTTGTCCCGAAGATCACAAACTGGGGAGTTTGCGACAGCTTCTGCACCGGATTAAAGCTGGCAAAGAAGCATCCACAGATGATCTGGGATTTTATCCAACCCTATCTCCGGTCCGGGAAGGAATTTGAAATACGTTTTGCCGTGATTATGATGCTGGCGCATTTCATCAATGATCACTATATCGATCAGGTGATTTCAAGTCTGGATAAGGTTCACCACGAAGGGTATTATGTAAAGATGGGCGTAGCCTGGGCCATCTCCGTCTGCTATGTGAAATACCCGGACAAAACCATGGCCTACCTGAAAAACTGCGGTCTGGACGACTTCACGTATAATAAATCCCTTCAAAAAATTGTAGAATCCTATCGCGTGGATCCGGAATCGAAAGAAATCTTACGCAGTATGAAGCGAAAATAAACAGCAAGCCGCTCTTTTGATGAGCGGCTTTCCCATATCCTTTTTGTGCAAAATCTTTTACTATTTTACTGAGAAGGATACGTCGTCGATATCGATCGATTGCCCTTCGTTTGCCTTGACTCCGAAAGCGATTCTCGCTCCGGTGACATCGGGCGGTGCTGCAGCTGTTATGGTTCTGTAATATCCATAGTATCCGGCATTATTTGCTATGTTCGTATCCCGAACTGAAATGACAGCCCCCGGCACCTCGCTTTCGTCTGTTTCAAATACAGCGATCGCTTCGAAAGCGGCTTGGGTTCCTTCCGCCAGTGCAAAGAATGAGAACTCGTAGAAGGATCCTTCCCTGATCTCTCCAATGAGCTGTGAGAGATTCCCTCCATCCGAAAGATTGACCGCGGAATTTCCCGAATGAGTCAGACCTTGTGCGCTTTGCTTTTGCACCGCATCGGGATTCGTCGTCATCCATCCGGCAGGAATACCATCTTCGAAGCTCTCCATTCCGCCGTTCTCAATCATTTCTCCGAGGGATGGGCGAGCGGCTTCGCCGGGAGGCCCTTGAATTCCACGGCGACCTTTTGGTCCTGTTGCACCTGCGGGGCCCGGTTCGCCTTGCGGGCCGATTGCACCCGTCTCTCCTGCGGGGCCCGGTTCGCCTTGCGGGCCTTGAAGCCCAGCGAAGAAAGGAGTTCGCTGACCCGATGTATCGTACGGTTCTTCTTCCATCTTTTTCCAATTCTCGGTCCATAGTGACGGAGATTGTGTACTTTTATAGTATTGGTCTATGGGTGAAGAATAACAAAATCTGCGTCCATCATCTTGCTCTTTCATTATTTCAGCCTCCTAATATGTTTTGGATGAGAGCATCCGATATCAGTCTATGCGGCAGCCGAAAATATGACATTCGTTTCATCGAATTCCTGCTTATTCTTCTATATAAGCCTTCCGGAGAAGCTTGATCTCCTGAGCGTAACCCGGCAGTTCGTTGGGTGTTTCCAGATAGAACGGCAGCCGGCAAAGCTTGGGATGATTGATGATATCCGTAATCGCTTTCAGGCCTATGTTGCCTTCTCCGATCTTTGCATGGCGATCCTTGTGGCTCGCGAATGGGTTCTTGCTGTCGTTCAGATGGATGGCCCGGAGTCGGTCGAGACCAATGACCCTGTCAAACTCAGCTAAAACACCGTCCAGATCATTCACGATGTCATACCCTCCGTCATACACATGGCAGGTATCAAGGCAAACGCCGACTTTCTCGTCCAGCTTTACTTTTTCTATGATCTGTCTCATCTCCTGAAAAGCGCTTCCCACTTCGCTTCCTTTGCCGGACATGGTCTCCAGCAGCACGATGGTGGTCTGCGACCGCGTCAATATAAAATTCAGCGCATCGGCAATCAACTCAATTCCTTTTTCCGTGCCTTGTCCAACATGGCTGCCGGGATGGAAATTGTAAAAGTTGTTTGGAAGGTGCTCCATCCGAATCAAATCATCGATCAATACCTCCCGTGCGAACTCTTTCGTTCTTTGGTCCGCAGAGCAGGGATTCAGCGTGTAAGGCGCATGGCCAAGCAATGGCGCAAAATCATTGTCTTCCATGATTTTCAGCAAGCCCTTCACATCGTTTTCATCGATTCTCTTTGCCTTGCTTCCTCTGGGATTTCTGGTGAAAAACTGAAAGGTATTGGCGTCTATGCTCAAAGCCTCTTTCCCCATATGGATGAAGCCCTTTGATGTGGATAAATGACAGCCGATATTCAACATGATCTGTTCCTCCTGTGTTTTTTCGTATCTATGACGCCATTATATCAAAATATCTGCAGTTAATCATAGTTTGCCCGGGACTTTTGATTTTCAAACGGGAATCTCGTCTTTCAATTAACCACCATGTAATTTATTTTATAACAAATGTCGTATATACTTGACATTATGTCATGTGTATTATAATATGATGGTAAGGAGGTGATCGCATGGGGCGAAATATTCAGATAAAGGTTGCCCGCGCACAGCTTGATATGACTCAAAAAGATCTGGCTGAAGCGGTGGGGATTTCCCGGCAGACGATGAATGCCATTGAGCAGGGCGAATATAATCCGACGATAAAATTATGCAGGGCTATATGCAAGGTCTTGGGAAAGACTCTAGACGATCTCTTTTGGGAGGAGGAAAGTTAAGATGAAACAAAAAAATAAATTGGATGAAATGCAGGAACAAAAACTTCTGAAAATTGAGCATAACGGTGTCTGGATTGCTTTCTGGGGGCTATTGTTGATGATTATAATACAAACAATAGCAGGGGGAGAAAATGCTCTTCAATATATGGCGGGTGAATTCATCATCTTTATGGCTCTTGCTATCTATCTGCTGGCTGCCTGCCTAAAAAATGGGATCTGGGACAGACGGCTTGCGCCGAATCTCAGAACCAACACCATTATCAGCTTGATTACAAGCCTTGTCTGTGGCTTAACAATTTTCGCCGTATCATATTTCAGTTACCATAATTTTATGGTTTCGGTCGCATCGGGTTTCTTCGCGATGATGTTCACCCTTGTCCTGACGCTGCTTGCTCTGTCTGTTACGGCTGCGATGTATAAGATGAGAGTGGCAAAGCTTGAAAACACTATTGATGAGAAGGATGGCGAGGGCTGAGCTCTGTACATTCACTTGAATTTCCTCAAATTTTATACGAGAAACGGAAGGAACATTTTTGTCCGGCCGCGGTAAAATCAAATATTCCTTGGCATTCAATTCGATGGTTGAATCGCCCCGGCGAATGGTGCAGTCCTTTTTATCCAGCACGAGCTCTCCGAATGAGATCGTTTGGTCATCCAAAGGTTCCTGCCGGTAATACTCTTTGCTTCTTCTCAATTGAGCGGCGACTCTTGCCATGAGCTCTGCCATACGGAAGGGTTTGACCAGATAATCGTCTGCCCCGAGGCCCAGCCCCAGAACCTTATCCATGTCATCTCCCCGAGCGGTCAAAAGAATAACCGGAAATTTATATTGTGTGCGGATCCGTCTTAGCAGGTTGAATCCGTCCAGCATAGGCATCATGACGTCAAGAATGGCAAGATCTACCTTATTGTTTTCAACCAAATCAAGGGCTTCCAAGCCATCCGCTGCTGGATAAACATGATAGCCCTCTTGTTCCAGGTTTAATTTTAAAAGGTTTCTGATATCTGTTTCATCTTCTGCGACTAATATATCCATCCTTATCCCTCTCTGCTTATTCTTACTATCACGGAATTATTCCGCTTTGAGTGTACCATTGCAGAGTTGTCTTGACAATCGTTACTTATCTGACATAATTTATCACATCCATGTTCCTCTTTGGTGCTACGATTGTTTTGTCATCTGGTTTATACCCGAATGCGATACCATAAAAAGGTTTGTAACCCTTCGGCACTCCCAATTTTTCCATTTCATTCTCCTGTTCAAAGAAAAACCTCACCATACCCAGGCATACCGAGCCGATACCCAGACTTTCTGCTGCCAGCATCATGTTCTCCATGGCGAAGGCGCAGTCGGCCTGCCAAGCAACTCCGCTCTCCCTGCCGGATATGATGATCAATGTCGGTGCATTGTAGGTCACCTTAAAATTTGAATTGGATCCGTTATTCCTTATCCATTCCACTTCGGATTTCACCATTTGCTCTTTTACTGTGTCATTGATGTGCTTCAGCACTTCCTGATTTTGAATTACGGTAAAATGCCATGGCTGCTCATTGACAGCAGACGGTGCGAAGATCCCGGATTCAATGATTAAATCCATATGCTCCTGACTGATCTGCTCAGGGCTGTAATTTCTGACGCTCCTTCTGCTTCTGATTATTTTTAGTACATCGTTCATTTTCTAATCTCCTTTACACTATTACTTTACAAGAGTTGCGCAACTTGTTATATTTAATTATATATGTAGGGAACATTATTGCAAGTACGCACAAAAATGTGCCCTACGCTTTGGACATTATCGGCGGGAAGTGGCGGCTTCCGATCATCTGGCAGCTTTCCACCCAGGAAAGCATGCGTTACAACGAGTTGAAACGGCATCTGAACGGAATAACCAACATCATGCTGACGAGAGCCCTGCAGGATCTAGAGAAAAACAGACTGATTACGAGAACGGAATTTAGCCAGATTCCGCCGCACGTTGAGTATTCTCTGACGGAAAGCTGTAAGGAAATTCTGCCTGCTCTGGATATCATCAATGAGTGGGGAAAAGAAAAAATGCAGAAATTTATAAAGGAAAGACCAAGTTGTGTTTAGATTGCTGTCTTATGTGAAGATTTGGTGAAGATTTGGTGAACTTTTCCAATTTAACCTAAACATTCCGGAAATCCTTCCGAAAATAGAAGTGAAATTATTTCTGGAGGTGTAAAGTATGAATATTTCATCCGTTTCTTCCGTATCGGGCAGTACGTCTTCCTCGGCCACCTATGAAAGCAGCATCAATCAGCTGGAATCCCAGGTTCAAAAGCTGCAGGCAAAAATCACAAAGATCAATCAGGGAGATGGCGATGCAGAAACAAAACAACAGCAGGTTGAACTAGTACAGGCACAGATTCAGCAGCTGCAGGCACAGATCCAAAGAATTCAGGCGCAGCAGACCAAAGAGACTTCAGAAGCGCAAAATGCAAATCAGGCAACATCCGCGAAGGATCCTTATTCCAATAATATTCTGGACATTTTGGCATAACAGAAAATGAGCATAACCGCTTCGGTTATGCTCATAATTTTCCTTTTACTTGACCGGGGCAACCGGCAATGCTTCAATATAGCCTCTGTACCCCATTGGAGCCAGTTGAAATCTTGGTGCGACCTCGGGATCCCATTTGTAGCCGTAAACGGTCGGATCAAATTTCTCGATATGCTGCCAGATCTCTCCGATCGCATCCATAAAATCTACGTCCTCATAGGGTTCTCCCTGAAAGATCATCATCATGCAAGACGGCAATTCGATCAAATCAAATCCCTCCGGAGCTTTATTGCTGTAATCCAGGGGCAGCTCCACTCCCTGCACATACTGGGAGGTCCCTTCCTTGATCAAGTGCCTCGGCAGCCACATTCCGATGGGTTCGTAAAGGGCGTCCTTAACGCTGGTCAAGATCGCCCATATATCACATCCGACTTCTTCGCAATACTGAAAATAATCCTTCGCTCTTACACCGCGTTTCAGCAGCACTTTTCTTGCAGGACGTTCGACGACCTGGACAAAGACTGCTTTCGTCTCATTCTTTTCACTCATTTTCCTTCCTCCTTATTGGATTGCTCGGTCGATTTCGAAAACGAACGTTTTCTTATCTCCTAACCATAGGATAAATGATCAGAGAAAAACTTTCTTGACTTGCATTGCTTATTTTCTTGTACTGTTTAATCGGAGCACTTTACTGAGATCAGTTTTTTCTGGTATTTTTCTTTTAAAGCGCTGCTCACAAATTCCAGCGGATGCTGGGTCCGTTCCGCAATTTCCTCAACGGATAAGCCCTGGTCGCTAAAACGTCTGATCACGCTTACCATGCTTTCACCGACTTCGATGATGTGCATGTCCGGATCATAAAACCGGATCACACTCTGGCCCCACGGATATTCCCTTACATCATGGATCAATTCCACGCCATAGTACTTCAGCTTATCTACAAACTTGTCAAACTGCTTTTCTTCAAAATATAATTCAAAATTGTTCGGCCGGAAAATGATCGTATCCTCCGCGTCTCCGATGAAACCCCTCCAGCTTTCTCTTGTCTGCAGGCAAAAATCCCCTTCAAAGGTGATGTTTGCGCCAAAGTCCAGAATCACCTTTTGTCCCAGAAGGTCCTCGTAAAACTTTCTCGATCGTTCCATATCCTCTACTACAAGTAACGGTAATTTATATTTCACTATGATCCCCCCATCCAGATTTATTACGAAGATGACATGCTTCATTCCAGTATTATCCAAGCTTATTTTAACACTGATTGACCTTGTCTGTCCAGTTTCCGGAGTACCGCAGAAGGTTTTTATTTCGTTATTCGAAAATTTCCTATTGACAGAAGGATTGAACGTGATATTATATTGACCATAAATATTATTTTAGTCAAATAGTTTTTATCGGGGTGATAAGATGCCGAAAACCTTTACCAAGAAGGAAAGGGAATTTATACAGCAGCGGCTGATGGAGGAAGCAAAAAACTGCCTCGTCCAATATGGCGCGCGAAAGACAACCGTGGACGAACTCGTGAAAAGAGTAAATATCCCGAAAGGAACATTTTATTTGTTCTACGACTCCAAGGAGCTTCTTTTCTATGATGTGTTCAACAATTTTCATGATGAAATACATGGAAAGATGCTTTCTGAGATAGCCTATATCAAGCAGGATCTCGATCCTGTCAAGCTTACCGATCTGATTTTCAGCATATATAAGCTGGTCGAAAATTCTTTTTTATTGAAATTTATGACCGAAGGCGAATTGGAAATGATGCTTCGGAAGCTGCCTCCCGATACCGCGGTGAAACATACCGAGAAAGATGACTTCAGTATCGAGCAGCTGGTTTCATTGGTTCCCGGTCTGAAATCGGACCATATCCGCGTTTTCAGCGCTGCTTTGAGAGGCGTATTTCTTTCCATGCTTCATAAGCACGAAATCGGTGACGAGGTTTTCGATGCCGCCCTGAAAATCATGATCCAGGGGGTCGTTATTCAAATGTTTGGAGGAGAGAAAGCATGATAAGCGTTCATAATCTTCAATTCAGCTATACGAAAGCTGCATTCATTGAAGAGGTCAGTTTTGATGTAAGGCCAGGTGAGATTTTCGGATTTTTAGGACCGTCGGGAGCAGGGAAAAGTACACTGCAGAAAATCCTAACCGGACTTCTGACCGATTACGTCGGCAGTGTTATAGTAAACGGAGAAGAAGCAAAAAATCGCAAGAACAGCTTTTATGAAAACATCGGTGTGGATTTTGAATTCCCAAGTCTTTATGAAAAGCTTACTGCACAGGAAAACCTGAAATTCTTTGCTTCTCTTTACAAGAAGCAGCGGGATATCAATGAGCTGCTGACCAGTGTCGGGCTGATAAACGATGCGGATAAAAAAGTCTCCGATTTTTCAAAGGGCATGAAGTCCAGATTAAATTTTATCAAAGCGCTTCTCCATGATCCGACCCTGCTATTTTTGGATGAACCCACATCCGGACTTGATCCATCAAATTCCCGCGTGATGAAGGATCTGATTCTGGACGAAAAGAACAGAGGAAAAACCATCATACTCACGACCCACAACATGTTTGATGCAACCGAGCTCTGCGACCGTGTTGCCTTTATCGTGGACGGCAAAATAAGAGCATTGGACACTCCTCATAATCTGATCATGTCCAAAGGTGCTTCTAAAATAATCTATACCTATCTCGAGAACGAAAAAGAATGTTCTGCTGAGATACCGATGAATCGAACCTCTGAGGATGAGCAGCTGCTGCGTTTGATCCGAAACAATCAGATTCGTTCCATCCATTCAGGGGAGCCAACGCTGAATGACATCTTTGTCGAACTGACCGGGAGGCAGCTGCAATGAGAATGAAAGCGCTTTTTCTCGGCGACGTCCGATTTCAACTCAAATATGGCTTTTATTATATTTATCTGTTTTTTTCAATGCTGTATATTGGGTTACTGTTTGCATTGCCTCTCGAATGGAGACAAACGGCTGCAATTCTGATGATTTTTTCCGATCCTGCAGCCATGGGACTCTACTTCATGGGAGCCATCGTCCTGTTTGAAAAGAGTGAACGGGTTTTAAACAGTGTTGCCATTTCTCCGGTGAAACCCTACGAATATGTCATTTCAAAGCTTTGCTCCATCGGTTGTATTTCAACAATCGTTGCCGTCGCCATCGGAGCTTCCAGCAATGTGATATCCAAACCGTTTTACTTTATCATCGGGGTTTTCCTCTGCTCCTGTCTCTTTTCGGCGATCGGGCTGATTTTTGCATGCAGGATTTCTTCTCTGAATCAATTTGTGATCGCAACGATTCCGGCAGAATTGCTGATCAATCTGCCAGCCATCGCATGGCTTTTCGGATATCAAAAAAGCTGGCTTCTGTTTCACCCGGGCGTCAGCCTGATCGAGCTCTGCAAGGGAAGCAGCAGAGCCTTGCCTGCATTGATCATTTTGTTATTATGGACTTTGTTTTTTACGGTACTTGCAGAAAGAATCGTAAAGAAAATGTTGAAATCAGTGGGAGGTGTGAAGCTATGAAGCCCTTGTTCCGTTCCTTTGGCATGTTCATTCGTCAGATATCCAGAGACAGCATGCTCTATGCAGTTTGTATCGCTCCGCTTTTAGCCGCACTCTTTTTCCGTTTCGGCATCCCACAGATCGAAGCTTTGCTTTGCGGATATTTCAACCTGCCATCCATATTGGCCGGATATTATCTTCTGTTCGACCTTTTCACGGCAATTTTAACCCCGTTCCTCTTCTGCTTTGCATCCTCCATGGTGATCCTGACCGAATCGGATGAAAATATATCCGGTTACCTTGCGGTAACCCCGGTCGGCAAGAAAGGGTATCTGTTCTCCCGATTTGGGTTTCCTGCAGTGATCTCCTTCTTTGCTTCCATGGTGCTTTTAAGTCTGCTTTCTTTGACCGCATGGGCATTTTCCTTAATGCTCGCGATCTGTTTCCTTGCAAGCATCTCCAGCATTGCGGTTTCTCTTCTTGTCGTGACATTTTCTCACAACAGAGTGGAAGGCATGGCCGTTTCGAAACTGTCAGGAATCATGATGTTCGGACTTCTGGTCCCATTTTTTATCTTTTCGGAGATCCAGTATCTTTTCTCCGTTTTACCTTCTTTTTGGATTGCCAAGCTATGTCTCACCAGGAACTACCTTTACTTCATTCCGGCCCTTTTGACTTCTTTTCTATGGATCCGGGTTTTATACCGGCAGTTTGAAAGGAAGCTTATATAAACCCATAAATGGCTCAGGACATCCAATATGGGCGTATATTTTGACTCCTTAAAACCAATACTTTAAATGCAGTTGTAAATACCCGTTAATAAGTATAGAATCAAAGTGAATCAAAGTGACTATTTGATAATTTTTATAGATCATGGCGCGATGCCAAAAGGAGTATTATTATGGAAGTAACAATTTTAAAAGCGATAGAAAGAAGCGAAAAACCGAAAAAGGTCAGGAATGCAGGCTTTACACCAGGCGTTCTTAACGGGCCGGGTACAACGTCTGCCTCCGTACAGTTTGAAAGCTCAGCACTGAATCGAATCATCATAAATCATGGGATGAATGCCAAAATATGGGTAGAATTAGGTTCTGAGAAAAAATTTGGTTATATTAAGGAAGTTCAAACACATCCTGTGGAAAGGAAAATCATTCATGTTGCAATTCAAATGGTCTCAAAGGATCAGGAGGTCAAAATGCAGCTGCCGATCACCTTTCATGGTACTGGCGAATTGGAACAAAAATTCCTGCATGTACATGTAACCAAAGCAGAGGTCGAAGTTATAGGCAAAGCAGCACTTATACCGGAAATGATTGAAGTTGACGTCTCAGGAAAAGAATTTGAAGAAAACATAACCGCTGCAGATTTTCACCTGCCGAAGGAGATCAAAATACTTGATCCGGAAAATGAAGTTTATGCCATCATCAAGGCTGTCAGAGAAGTGGTCGCCGAGAAAACGGAAGAGGAAGAAGAAGTTAAGCCTGCCGAATAAGAAAGAATTAAGAGAGAATCGTACAAATAAGGAGGATGAAATTAAATTTTCATCCTCCTTATTTCATGGGGCAGTAATATTCCTTCTTACCGCGAATAATAATTGATTCCTATGGTGCGCAGCTTCAAATCATCCTTGATCACATAACCATGGGATGTTTTTTCGATCACGCCTTTGGTGCACAAATTATCAAGGGTCCGAAGCAGATGGCGGTAGCTCGTTCCAAGGAATTCCGCAAGCTCGGTCAGCTTTTGATTAAAGCACCCGTTTTCATTTGCCATGGCGATATAGGCACAAAGGCGCGATTCAAAGGGATAAAGGATATTAGAAGCGCCATTGATTGAATTTTGTGTAACGATTTCAGCCATGATGAGACATATCCGGTTTATAAATACAATGTTCGATAAAAGGTAATCCCGATATCGATCATAGGGAATGACGATCCCTTGCACATCCGTTACCGCGCATACACTGGAGGAAGCAAAGGCATTGGTCATGAGCTCGACCTCCCCCAGGATGGTGCCCGGATCGTTGTAGCAGAACAAAAGCGTCTTCCCGTTGGATGCCAACGAGAACACCTTGATCCTTCCTTCCGTAATAATCATCAGATAATCCAGCGGAGCTCCCTGCTCGAAGAGAAACTCGCCTTTCTTGAAATTTCGGACGGAAAGGCCGTCTTCATCAATATCCTCTAGACCAAAGTCGGAAAGATATTTCTCATGGATCGTAGTAATCTTACTATTGGTCAATTTCTGCACCCCCGCTTTTACTCTTCATCCGAAACCATTGCTTACATTATGGCATATATTTTTTTATTTGAGTATGACATATGTCATCACGTTCAATCAAGAAAATTCTTTATGATGATGAGGAAGACCAAAAGGGGGTTACGATAAATGAGCAATGATAAAAAATCAAATCAGAAGACAGTCCATTTTAAATCACGCAGGCAAAGGTTCGTCACCTGTCCGCACTGCTGGACGGATCAGCGTACCGAACGAGGTTTTTGTTTCCGATGCGGTGCGGAATTTATCTATCTTGACGAACTTGAAATAAGAAAGATGGAACCTTCCCGGTGATATCCCAGCTTCTCATAGTATCCGTCAACACCGCTCATCACATATACGGCTGCATCCGGATAATCGGCGCATACCCTTTCCATCAGTTTTCTCCCCAGGCTGCAACTCCGATCGTCTTTCTGTACTAGAAGATCATAGACATAAATACCTAAGCCGTCATCGTCCCTGCAGCGCACATATCCGAACAGCACATCGCCCTCGCAGGCAACATAGGTGATGGAATTTTCCAATGCCTGCTTATACTTTTCGACCGCTGTTTCTCCGTAATAGCATTCCCAATCTACGCCTTCGCTGCGCATCATTTCAAACAGCTTCGTTTCATGTCCTTTCGTATAATTCTTAATCTCCATACTTCAACACCTCAACTGCTAAAATAGAATTACTAAATTATATCATATCTGCAGATCAAATAATCTTTCCGGGATTTAGAATATTTTTCGGATCAAATGCCAGCTTGATATTTTTCATCAGCTCCACATATTCGGGACCATATTGTTCGAAGAGATAGCGTTTCTTTGCGTAACCGATCCCGTGTTCCCCTGAAACCAGGCCCTTAAGTTCCACCGATTTGCTGTACATTGCCTCGAAGACTTCGTTGAGCCTTGACTCCCATGCTTCATCGGAAAGCTCATCCTTCAGAACATATACATGGAGATTACCGTCGCCGGCGTGGCCAAAGCTTCTGATTCTAACGTCGAACTGTTTTTGAAGCGCATCCGTATATTGGATAAATTCCGCGACCTTATTTCTTGGGACAACGACATCACACTCATCCATATCCGTTGTCGCTGCCTTGACTGCTTCCAGAAATGCACCTCTGGCAGACCAAACCGCTTCTTTTCTTTCCTCGGTATCTACGATGAACACATCAAGGGCTCCCTCATCCAAGCAAATATTCGCCACCATCTCATAAGATTTTTCTATTTCCGCCAGACTGTTGCCGTCAAAGGTCAGCAGAAGATATGCATCGGAGGAGTTGTCCGGGAACTTCTTTCCCAGAAATTCTTCAGCAGCCAGAATAACCTCTCTTTGCATAAACTCGATTGCCGTCGGCGCGGCCTTGGATTTTACGATCTTGGGGACGGTGCCGATTGCCATACTCAGGTTTGGAAACGGGATCAGCAGGGATACCGTCTTTTTAGGCAGCGGAATGAGCTTTAATATGGCTTTTGTAACAATGCCCAAGGTCCCTTCCGATCCACAGATCAAGTCCTTTATGCTGTAGCCGGAAGAATTCTTGACCACCTTGCCGCCGACGTTCAGGACATCTCCGTTCGGGAGCACGATTTCCAGACCCCTGATATAATCTCTTGTCACACCGTATTTAACCGCCCGCATTCCACCGGCATTCGTACTGATATTTCCGCCTATAGTTGCAGATTTCTCTCCCGGATCCGGCGGATAGAACAGGTCCTGCTCCTCGACAAATTTGCTGATTTCCATTAAAAGTACACCCGGCTCCAGCGTCAAGGTCAGGTTCTCTTCATCCAATTCAAGAATTCGGTTCATTTTGGACAGGTTGATCATGATTCCGCCGAAGACAGGAACGGAGCCCCCAACCAATCCGGTGCCGGATCCTCTTGCCACGACAGGGATCCGGTTTTCATAGGCATATTTCATGATCCTGGACACATCATCTGCGGAAGCCACTTCCACTAATGCATCCGGCATCCGGTTGATCCCGCCCAATTCATCATGGCTGAAATCTTCGTTGATCTCTTCCCCTGTAAACACTCTTTCCCTGCCCAATACCGTTATCAGATATGCAATGTCTGCGAGGTCAACCTTCTTATACTCCATCTCGTTCCCTCCTTAGGTTCTCGATCAGCTGCGGAACGATTTCATAAATATCGCCCACGATTCCATAGTGGGTAATATTAAAAATGGAAGCATGAGGATCGGAATTGACTGCAAATATCTGCTCCGCTCCGCTCATTCCCGCAGCAAACTGAACAGATCCCGAAACACCCAGTGTAATGATGAGCTTCGGTTTTACCGTTCTACCGGACAGGCCGATCTGCTGTTTGGCATTGATCAAGCCTGATTCGATCAAAGGCCTGGTTCCAGCGATCTTCGCTCCGAGCAGCTCAGCCAACTCATTCACCATGGACATATCCTTTTCTGATTTCAATGCTCTTCCCACCGCGATAATCACTTCCGCATCGGAAATGTCCACTTCATCAGCCTTCTTAGTTACCTTTATTACCTCGATTCCGGAGTTGAGTTCTATTCCTTCTATTTTACAAATGGTTATCTTGCCTTTCGTTTCTGCGCTCTTGTCAGGAGCACTCATAACCTTATATCTTACTGTGGCTATTTGCGGCCTTGTCTTTGTGCAGAGGATCTGCGCCATGATATTTCCCCCGAAAGCAGGCCTGATCTGAACCAGATCCGTATTCTCCTTCATTTCAAGCTTTGTGCAATCAGCAGTAAGCCCTGTCCGGAACCTCGCAGCCACTCTCGGTGCAAGAGATCTTCCCATTGTTGTAGCACCAACCAGCAGTGACGAAGGCCTTATCCGATTAATAAAATCCGCAAAAGCTGCGGTATATGGCTCTATTCTGAAATCCTTCAGTTCTGCCTCATCATAGACAAATACCTCATCAACGCCATAATGCAGCAGCTCTTCTGCTTTTTTCCCGATCTGATAACCGATAAACACGCAATATACCGGAAAATCAACCACCGCCGCAAGCTCTTTTGCCTTGCCGATGAGCTCCATGGTCACAGGGTGGATCTCTCCATCCGTATGATCGACATACACACCTATGCCCCTCCATAAGCCTTTATCCACTGCCGTCTTATCTTCCTCCGTCAGCTCCATGACTCCGGCCGGGCCTTTTTTGATGCAAAGCATGCACATTTTGCAGCCTGCGTTTATTTCCATGACACCGTTTTTTTCTTCTATTGCACGAAAAGGGCAAACCTCTATCAGTTGATCCCTGTTCGAATCATTCACTCTCTCCTGGTGACAAATCAGCTTACTCATCTGAATACCAGCCTTTCTATATAAACTAAGACTCCGTTCAGAGGGAGCTTTACTCCCTCCGAACGCGAAGTCGTGTTATCCAGGGACCTAGCGACTCTTGTCCCCCGCTTGTATAAGCGGTAGACAAGAGCCGCTAGGTCATCGGATAAACTTCAACTGCTTCAGCTTCGCAGCCATTTTACGGCTAAGCTCTTCTCCCGATCCCGTCCATAGTTCCCTGTTGCTGTTGACCTCCGGCGGAAAGATTCTTTCTACCTGAGTCGGAGAGCCATTGAGCCCGTAATTCTTTTCATCCATATCATCGAAATCCCCCAGGGTGATCATTTGTATTCCCCGATCCTTCGTGCTGATCTTTTTTCGATAGGATGGAAGTCTAGGCTGAACGATTCCTTTCTCAACGGTCAATAAACATGGGAATAGCACTTCCGCCTGCTGAATGATGCTTCCCATATCCATTTCCACTGTAATGGATTCTTCCTTGACCTCCACTATGCGCAAGACATTGGCGATGTGAGGTATCCCCAGATACTCGGCAGCCTCCGGCCCGACCTGGGCGGTATCTCCGTCGGTTGTCTGCTTGCCGCACAGGATCAGGTCAAAGGAGCCAAGTTTTTTGATTCCCTCTGATATGGCATAGGAGGTGGCAAGCACATCGGAACCTGCAAACCTTCTGTCGGAAATCAGAGCGCCACCGTCCGCACCCATCATATAGGCTTCCCGGATCACTTCAGCGGCTTGAAGCGGGCCCATGCTTACCGCTTTCACCGTCCCCCCATGCTTTTCCTTCAGCCGGATGGCCGTCTCCAATGCATATAAATCATAAGGATTCATTTTTGAATCCACTCCGTCTCTCTTTAAAACACCAGTTACCGGATCCACTTCAACCTTTGTCGTTCCCGGAACCTGTTTGATGCATACAATTATATCCACAATACACCTCTTAAGCCATTTTTATCCATTTGACTGAAAAAAGAGTTTTCTCAGGAAACCGTGAAACCTATTACCGTTTTTAATGCGAAGCATTATAAAAAACGGCGGTTTCCGGGAAAAGACTTTTTTCAGATCTTAATATTTACGGTCACAGAATACCAATCCTTATTAAAATAGGTTTCAGCATACTCAATGACCTTATCCAATTCATCAAAGGCTGTTCTTTTTACGAAAAATGTGTCACTGTTCTTTTTTATATTCATCAAATTAGCAATTCTGCTGTCGTTTACTTGCTTCACGGAATAATTTTCATTGACCCAGACCGGGAAAATTTTGACCTCCTTCAGCGTTTTGTAAAAAGAGGCATTTTCATGGATCCGATTCGCTTGCTTCAGGCTAAGAATGCGGCTGTCCACAAAGGAGCTTTGATAGGCAATGGGCTCATTGTTGGCAAGTCTTACCCTCCGGACGCATACGATCGACTGATCATGGGGTATCTCCAGTTTATCTGCAATGCTTGAATTATAAATTTCTTCAATTTTGTCCACAAGCATATCGATCTGGTACCCCTGCTGCAATAATTCATCACTGAAGCTGATTGAGGTCAGACCGCGAGTCATTTGCTTTTTCGTTACGAAGGTACCCACACCCTGCACACCGATCAGATAACCCTCGTTGATCAGATCGTTGAAGGCCTTTCTAACCGTAATGGTAGATACGTTGTATTTTTTCTTCAGGACAGATTCACTGCCCACTTTGTCACCCGGCTTCAAAACGTCCGATTTAATGTCAATTATGATATCCTCTTTAATTTGAATATACTTTGCAACTTTATGTTCCATAAATTTTATTTACTCCTAACATATTAACATATCAGCTCATCCGTATTTTATCATAAGGCATCTTCTCCTGCAAGGTGCCGCAAACTGCCGTTTACAAAGGTGTGACTGATTGAAAAATCATCATCGAAGATCACAAGGTCGGAATACTTACCTGTCCCGATGCTCCCAATGGCGTCATCCATTTTTAAAAGCCTTGCGGGATTTTCAGTTACGGTCTTTACCGCTTCTGTCACCGATATTCCCGTATTCTTTATGAAATTTCGTAACGCACGGTCCATAGTCAAAATACTGCCGGCCAGCGTGCCGTTCTCCAATCTGGCACTGTCCCCTTCAACGATGACGGTCTGACCTCCGAGATCATAAGCTCCGTCTCCCATACCGCTGGCCCTCATGGAATCCGTCACCAAGATCACCCTGTTAATTCCTTTCGCTTTCAGCAAGATCCTTTGAGCGGCAGGATGTACGTGGATGTTATCCGCAATTAATTCACAGTATACGTCGTCGCTGTCCATTGCGGCTCCGACGATGCCCGGCTCTCTATGATTCAAAGCCGTCATGGCATTAAAGGTATGGGTAATGCTCCGCGCCCCGCTCCTGATTGCGCGGACTGCATCATCATAGGTTCCGCGGCTGTGTCCTATGGATATTACAATGTCGTTGCCGGCACATTTCTTTATGAAGGCTTCTGCACCTTCCAGCTCGGGAGCCATTGTGACCACTTTGATCAGCTCCTTAAAATTCTCCAGAAGTCTGAAATCAGGCTTTCGTATAAAACCCGGATTTTGCGCTCCGGCACTTTGAGGGCTGATAAATGGCCCCTCCAGATGACAGCCTAATACCTTTGCTCCACCGGTCATGTCCGTCGCTTTTTTAATGGATCTCAGCGCTCCTTCGATGCTTTCTCGGTCCATTGTCATCGTAGTGGCGAGGAACCCGGTAACACCGTGAGAAGCGAAGCCTTCGCACATCGCTTTTATCCCTTTCCAATCACCGTCCATACTGTCATGTCCCATTGTTCCATGGCTATGAATATCGATAAAGCCGGGGGAAACATAACGCCCCTTCGCATCGTATAAATGATCGACGGAGAATTTGTAAAACTCACTTTCCGGTATGATATCGATGATTTTGTCTTCAAACAGCAATACCCGATCGGATATCAGAGTGTTTTCAACGATTATTTTCCCATTTACAACAGCATTCATTGTTCTTTTCTCCCAACTCAGTCCTCTCCGAATTTCGATCGGATCAATTCGATCAACGTTGTTACCGCCTGATTTTCATCTTCACCCTCAGCCGTTACGCTTACCGTACATCCCAAGGACGCGCCGATGGAAAGCAGAGACAGCATTGATTTTGCATTTGCCTGTTTTGAATCCTTTTCAATGATTATATTTGATTTGAATTTTGATGCAGTCTGAACAAATGATGCAGCAGGCCTTGCGTGCAGCCCCGTTTTGTTCTGAACCACTATACTTTCTGAATACATGTTAACCTCCTTCGTTTCTGTTAGCTTATCACATTCTTCAGCGCCTTCTCGCAATACGCCTGGATTTGAGCTGCAGATGCAAGTGTCATCGCATGCTCTGCGATTTTTTTTGCGTCCTGCTGAGAAATGCTGCGGACAATTTTCTTCACCATAAGCAAGGACGAAGCGCTCATACTCAATTCATCCAGACCCAAACCGACCAGCAGGAGTGCAGCGGCTGGATCCCCGGCCATCTCTCCGCACATACCGGTAAATTTTCCGGCTTTATGAGATTCATCGATAACATTTTTTATCAGTCTGAGCACGCCCGGATGAAACGGCTGATAAAGGTTGCTGATTTTTTCATTCATCCGGTCAACTGCCAAAGTATATTGACAGAGATCATTGGTACCGATACTGAAAAAATCAACTTCTTTAATAATTAAATCTGCGGTCATTGCGGCCGAGGGAATTTCGATCATGACGCCGCATTTGATATTCTCATCGAAGGCAATTCCGCCCGCCCTCAGCTCACGTTTTGCTTCCTCCAGGATCTGATTCGCCTTGATGACTTCATCCACCCCGGAAATCATGGGATACATGATGAGCACATTATGACAGCTGCTGGCCCTCAGGATCGCCTTAAGTTGTGTTTTAAACATATCCCTCATCTCAAAGCAAAGCCGGATGGCTCTGAGGCCGAGAAACGGGTTCATCTCTTCCTGCAGCGGAAGATAGGTCAGCTTCTTGTCGCCTCCGATGTCAAGGGTCCTGATGATCACATGCTTTCCATTCATTTTTTCAGCAACGATCCGATAAGCTTCAAACTGTTCCTCTTCACTTGGGAAGTTATCTCTGTCCATGTACAGGAATTCTGTTCTATATAAACCGACACCGTCTCCTCCATATTCGAGAACCGAATCAATCTCTGACGGGCCGCCGATGTTCGCAGCAAGTTCGATGTGTTTACCGTCAAGGGTAACGGAGGGGAGCTTCGCTATTTTTTTCAATTCATTTTTATCACGGGTATATTTCTCGATTTTATCGCAATAGTATGATAGAGCGTTCTCATCCGGACTTACGATCACGGTGCCGGCATTGCCGTCTACAACGATCATTTCTCCATCCCGAACCTTTTCTGTAATATCACGAAGGCCTAAGACGGCAGGAATCTCAAGACTTCTGGCCATAATTGCCGTATGAGAAGTCCTTCCCCCGATATTCGTCACAAAGCCTTTCACATGCTTTTTATCCATCAGGGCCGTATCGGAAGGAGTCAAATCATGCGTGACGATGATCACATCCGAATCGAGTTTTCCGATATCCTGATCTGCGATACCCAATATATTTCTGATCAGGCGGGCCCCCACATCCTTGATGTCGGCTGCACGTTCCCTTAGATATTCATCTTCCATGCCCGAAAAAATCTCGATATAAGTTTCGATCACTTGATTGGCAGCATTTGAAGAATGGATTTTTTCATTCAGGATCTTCTCTTTTATTTTGCTGATCAGTTCCGGGTCCTCCAGGATCATCCGGTGTGCATTGAAAATGGAAGCCTCGTCCTGACTGAATTCCCTTGAGGCCTGCTCCATGATTTGATTGATTTGCTCTCCTGACAACCGCAAAGCTTGCTCTACAGTTTCCAGTTCTGCATTGAGCGAGCCCTCGTCGATGGTATTTTCATCGATGATCATCGTTTCTTTTTTATAGAGATATGCCTTGCCAATCACGATCCCGCCCGAACCGATAATTCCGTTGTATTCCATTTCTTCACTCCATTTTATTCTAGACTGCGCTCCGATTTTATTCCGGAAATCTTGACACAGCTGCCTTCGTGGTCTCGATTGCCAGATTCGCCAGTTCTTCAATTGATAAATCGCTTTCCGTTTTCATGCTGATTTCCAAAAATGCCATGGTGTTCAAACCTGCAACAGCATAATACTTTCCGGGATTCTCTGCGCACTGCATTGCCGCAACGCGAAACGGAGAAGCGCCCAACAAGTCACACGCGAATAATACTTCATCATCGGAAAAGCTTTCCAGTAAAAGCTTCACCTTTTTTTCCAACGAAGCCAGATCATCTTCTTTCGTTAAATCAATAAAATACATGTGCTCCGGCTGCCCGACGATCATTTCTAAATTCTGTCTAACCCCCTCTGCATATCCGCCATGCCCCATCACTACAATTCTTTTCATTTTTACCCCCAATTATTTTGCCGTTGTCTTATTGTCGGATTTTCAGCAGAGGCCTTAATATGATCCATATTAAGGTCTCTACTGTAATCTCTCATTTTTTTCAGTGTCTGTCAATTATTTATGCGTAAAATCCTGTTGAATATCCGATGAAGGTAAAGACGCATGCAATACCCAGGATTAGCCCCATCAGCTTGAGCGGAGACCATTTTTTCTTTGAATACAAATAGTAAATGCCTAAAGTCAACAGCAACGGCAGCAGATGCGGGAAGATCGAATTGAGCATTTTATCTGCTTCGAAAATCACCTGATCCTCTAGTACAGTACCTGTTGTTGCATCAAATACATCTCTTACAATTCTGAACGGTACGGAAGCAGTGACAAAGGATGCCGTCAATGCGCCGACTACGGTAAGGCCCAACACGGTCATGGTCTGCGTCAGTGTATCAAGCTTGCCGGTGGACATAAATCCGTGCATTCCTTCCAGTCCCGACTTATAACCCAGCTTGAACAGATTCCAGCTTAATATGGCGGTTCCGATCGGATAAACGATCATATAAAGCACCGGGCCCAGCCATGAGGTTGAAGGTGATGCCTGTGAAATGGAAAGGCAAATCGTCAGCAGGATCGGAATGAACGTTGCGACCCACAGCGAATCGCCGATGGCTGACGTCGGTCCGATTAATGCGACCTTGACACTGCTGATGAGCTCAGGGGTACATTCTTTATTGGAATTTGCTTCTTCGAGACCGCAGACGATTCCATTACAGATGGATCCCACCTGCTGTTCCGTATTAAACAGTGTAATATGTCTTTTTAACGCTTCCGACTTCTCTTCCTTGCTGTCATATAATTCATCAATGACCGGGGCCATGGATTGTGCAAAAGCCATTCCCAGCATACTTTCCGCCTGTTGGGAACAACCATGCCAGAAGAACCAATTGATCCATGCTTTTTTCAAAGTTTTCAGACTTATTTTCTTAGCCATTGTTATGCCACCCCTTTCTTAGATTCTAAGCTTGAATTAACAACATAGAATAAAATTGCTATGATGATCGCGACAACTGCAACGGCCATCGTCGTGAGATTGAAATATGTTACGAGTATAAATCCGCCGAGGAAAATAACGATGTGATACTTTTTCTTTAATAAGAACGATAGAATGATTCCCATTCCCAGAGAAGCCATCATGCCTCCGAATACGCCCAATGCGGTTGTGACCCAGCCGGGGATGATCGTTGCGAAATCAGCTTGAGCGGAAGCCGCGGTCATTGAGGTCAAAACGATGATTGCAGGAATGAAGCGGCAAGCAAATCCAATCGACTGTCCAAGGACAACGTTTGGAATATACATCTTATTGGTCGCACCCTCTTCCGCATATTTCTGCGCCACACGGTTTAACGGAAGATTCAATGCATAGGATATGTTCCACATGATTTGACCGACAAGTCCGCCGATACCGGCAAACACAACAGCCAAACCGATGACCTGCGCCGTATCCAGACCGCTGCCGAATACGATTGCTCCTGATACGCCGATATAAGTAGCATAAGACAGATCCCACGCGACAGCGCCGCCCGGTGTTACGTTGCCCATATACATGATTTGGAGAGGAATACCGACGATCATTGCAGTCTGTACATCTCCCAAGATCACTCCGACAACAAGCGCAGCGATCAACGGTCTGCCCAGAGTGTACCAGCCAATCGTGTTTCCGACGATGGAACCAATTGAGCCTAAATACACAAATAGGGCGATCAGAATAATTTGATAAATCTCCATGTTTTTCCTCCTTTTATTTCCTAAATGGATTTTTTAAATGCTTCCCAGCTCGTCTTTGCAGTACCCGGTAATTGCTGAAAACTTACATCGATTCCCTTGGAAGCTATCCTGTCAATGATGGCCACATCATGATCGCTTAAATAGAAGATTCCTGTTGCGCCGCTGACCTTATGAATCGTATCATCCCGTTTTGCAATGTTGCCTAACGTGATCGATTCCGCTTTGGCGATCCCTTCTTCAATATCCGGTAGTTTTTCGGGTAGTTTTACGATGACCAAACGGTTGTTGCTGCTCTCTTGCGCTAAAAGCTGCCTTGCCTCTTCCGTTGTTGCGATATGTGTAATGTAAGATGAAGGAACGCCCATTTTCATAATTGATCTCAGCGTTGGATTTTTTGCACTTTCATCATCGATGGCTATGATTTCCCTGATCGAGAGCGTCGGACACCAGGCTATTATCGTTTGACCATGGATCAGTCTGTCATCAACCCTTACATATGTCTTTGCCATATATTCCCTCCTTTCTCCCATTTTGCAGTTCTCGATTTATATATTGCTTAGGGCTTGCTTATTCGATACATTTCCTGATAAAGCCGTGATTTTCTGCAATTCGTATCGAAGCTTCCTCTTTTGTTATTCCGGTCAGAATCATTACGATGGTCGTCTTGCTGTCATAACCGGTCGCTTCCAAGCTATTGGCAGCAGTTTCAATATCACAGCCGGTGCTTTCCATTACAATTCGTTTTGCCCGTTCAACCAGCTTGAGATTTGTGGCTTTCATATCAACCATCAAATTCCCGTAGACTTTGCCGATTCCCACCATAGCTGCCGTTGAGATCATATTTAATATGATTTTCTGACAGGTTCCGGCTTTCAACCGGGTTGATCCGGTGAGCACCTCCGGGCCTGCATCCACTTCTATGGCAGCATCTGCATATTTTGATAATATGGCATCCTTGTTACAGGAGATGCTGATGCATTTGGCATTCATTTTTTTCGCATGTTTTAGTGCACCGATCGCGTAAGGGGTTCTCCCTGAGGCAGCAATTGCCACTACCACATCCTTTTCGCCGATATGATGATCATCCAGATCTTTGGCCGCCAATTCCTCGGAATCCTCGGCCCCTTCCACCGCTTTTGTAAAAGCTTTTTCTCCTCCTGCGATGATGCCGATCACTTCATCCGTAGTAGAAAATGTCGGTGCGCATTCCACCGCATCCAGAATACCCAGCCTGCCGCTTGTTCCCGCACCCATGTAGATCAATCTGCCGTTTTGATTTAAGGCCTGGATCACCAACTGAATGCTTTTTTCAATTTGTGGCAGGGCTTCTCTGATCGTATCGACGACTCTTTGATCCTCTTCATTCATGACCCGGATCAGCTCCATGGCGGACATGGTGTCCAGATTCAAGGTTCTGGGATTGCGGCTTTCTGTTTTTAAATGATCGATTTTAACTTCATCCATTTCCATCACCACAATTTATTTTCAATCAGGCTCGCGTACATATAGGCAACGGTATAGCCGTTTTGACTGGATTCGATCTGGCGTACCTTTCCCATAGTTGAGTAGTATTGAGCATATGGAAAATCATTGATCTCTCCCTGGAAAACGGAATATTCCCGGAGGCTTGCATACCATTGTTCCACTTCCTGCTCTTCCAGCTTGAAATACGCTTGCGGCAGGAAGCCAACCAGATCCTCAAAATTTTCCCCGTAGATCAACCGGATGGGATTTCCGTTTTCACGCAGCCGCTTTACCGCTGCAATCACCGCATCGTGGGTGTTGATGTGGCGGGGATGCATGGAGCCGCGCCAATGGGTGATCACCAGATCGACCTTTTCGTCGATGAAATATTGTTCCAGTCTTGCAGAAAACTCTTCCAAAGTCGGCATATTGCTGGAAACATAGCCAAGCCAGATCGTGTCTCCGCCCAGTTTGCTCGCAGCGCGCTTGTTTTGGTTCAACAGTTCATTCAAGTATTCGTCTTTTTCATCCTGTGTCGCATCCGGATTTTCCAGACGGCCCTGGGTCACATGGATATAGGTGCAATGCGCGCCCTGCTTTGCATATTTCAGCATGACCGGCCCCCCTAGTATTTCAGCATCCAGTGAATGGGCGCCGATGCTAACCACTCGTTTTATCACATTCATAACTCTCTCTCCTGATTCATTTTTAATAACTTCATAAATTGTTTTATAAACTCCATAAATTGTTTTTAATGATTTTAAATTTGATAATTTCTTAAATTGTTTTTTTGTAATCCACAAATGTTCGAAAGACCCTCACGTCGTGTCTTTCATAAAATCTCCGGCCCGGCACGTCGGTTGAAACAAAGTACAAATGATAGATCCCGCGTTTTTCCATTTCAAACTGCATCATATCAAATAAAATACCGCCAAGCCCGAAATTCCTGGCCTTCTCACTGACACCGATCGGACCGAACCGCATCGGATTCCCGTCAATCATTCTCATACAGAATCCAACAATATGCTGATCCGCGTCCAAAGCCAGCAGAATGCAATCTTCCGCATGGTTGTTCTGCATGGATATCAATGCATTCCGTTTCCAGCCGCCGCCGAATTCTATTTTTAAGAATTCCAGCAATTCCAGTGCATATTTGTATTCAAAATTGATAAAAGAGAAACCGGCTTCTTCCGCGCTTTTTCGTTTCGCGAATGCGCCCTCGGAAATTGCATATCCATGCAGATCCTTGCACATGGAATAACTTTCCTCTCCTGCTGGATAGCCTCGATGATTAAAAAACTGTATCGCATCGGCATAAGCGTCCTTATCAATTCCCGGGAAGAAATAATTCGGGCTATAAGCTCCAAGTGTCACCGTCTCCGCGCCCATGGATCTCAATTTTTCTTCAGCCAGCTTGACCAAAGCCTCCCCGATCCCTTTCTTCTGATGATCCGGATCGACAAAAACGACATTGATCCATCCGCGGGTTGGTTCCAGCCCTCTCTCAAGATACGGGAACTTTCTCTTGGTCGCCAGCAGGAATCCAACCGCATGACCATCTTCTATCGCGGTAAAACAAAGGTCGGTATCAAAATTATCATCAAATAATGCCTGTTTGCGAAATTTGTAAATCGTAATCGGATCGGCAAGCAATGTCCTGTTCCATAAATCAACCACTTCATTTTCATACTTCTGAGAATAATTTAGAATTTCCATGTTTTCTGTTTCCTCCAACCAATCATTATTAATGTATCGCTATTAATAAAGTCGTCTTTGTCATGATATTAACATGTTAATATATTAAGTTGATTTGATTATATAATAAGAAGAAAAATTATGCAAGCATAATTTTTATATTTTTATAATTTTTTATAAGCTTTTTGTAAAAAGAAATCGACGGCATAAAAGCCTTGAAATGTTAATCATGCTTTACGAAAAAATACCCGTCGAAAAATAGATTCTTTTTCGGCGGGTGGGACATGGGTGAAATATGGGGACGGTTCTTATGTTGCATTATATTTCGTTTATGCAACATAAGAACCGTCCCCATATTTCATTTACAAATGAGTAAGCAGCAACTCTATGTCACTGATCCAGCCTTGAATGACCGTTGTGTTTTCTGCAAGTTTGCTTTTGTCCTTTTCATATCCCTGCATCATTTTTAATTGATGCTTCCAATAGTTGCAAAGTCTGCAAAATAAATCATATTCCGCTTTGAGTGCAGTAATATCCAGCGGTGACTGCTGAAGCATTCTATTTAGCTTTTCGCTTGCCTGATCAGCGGGTATTCCCATGGACTTTTTAAAATCTCTGAAAACCCACTGGCGTTCAAAGACATTCATGCCTTGCCATCCGGTGTATTGCTGTTCAAACGTTTTTTGTATTTTTAAAAATATATTCTCTACTATACAAATGTCATCTGTTGTCAATTTAATTCCGGTTTCATCGTTCGAAACCTTATTTTCAAGTAGCATGCCATAGTCCGTCAGCACTTGAATACTTCCGATTTCAAGGCCGTGATACTTCTTGGGATTCACCACAGACAATGCAAACCCGATTCCCGCGTTTTCTACGTCTAAAATGTGCTGGCTGTTCATTTCATAAAATGCATCTGTACTCATGCCCATGCTTTCTGCAACGATTTCAATCGCATTCATCGCGGTCTCTGTCTTGACAAGGCCTGGCCCGATTGTAAAAGCGTATATGCCGCTTCCTTCGAGTTCCATCGCCAATGTGCTGCTTAATTCCACCTGAGCGGTTTTGAAAACCTCGTATGCTCCCATGTAAGGCGAAGCGCCGGACGAAGAGACAAAAACCAGGACACCGCTTTTGCGTTCCTTCATTTTTGGCAGGAACATCTGTGCCAGCAATAAAGGCGCCTTGAGATTCACCGCATAGCTCTTATCCCAGAATCCGATATCGACATCGTCAACAGCGCCCATTTTAGTAATAGTGGCATTATTCATAATCACATCGGGACAGCCGAAATTCTTCAAAATAAAGTCGACCATTACATAAAGCTGCTTTTCGTCAGATAAATCGATTTCGTAGAATGTTGCAGGGTTATCGATAAAGGTGCTGTTGATATGGCTTTCCGCAAATAAGCCCTTATCGCGATTGATTTCTGCGATGATGATTTTCGCTCCCATATAGGCAAATGCTTTAGCTGCTTCATATCCGATCCCGCCGCCCGCTCCGGTCAAGAGGATTATCTTTCCTTTTAAAGTATTCTTCAGTTCCGGTTTACTATCAATATGCATATCATGCCTTTCTATTTCTTGCTTCTATTTTTATTATTGTCAAGACTTGTGCCGATTGCCACACCCAGGCATAAGCCGATGCTGATACCCATTGTCATGTTTTTAAAAATAAAATTGCCCAATGTAATGCCTAGAACAAGACCTAAGGATATTCCCAGCGCAGTATAATTTGTGCCGCTCTCTTTTTCACTTTTCTTTTCATCAGGTGTCACTTTTGGAATTTCGTCTGGTGTTGCTTTTGAAATTTCATCCGTTGTTATGTCTGGAATTTCATCTGCAGGTTTGTTTTTATTATTTTCATTCATGTAAATATTGTCCTCCAAAATTTACTTAGGATGGTAGATATGCTATGACCGAGCAGGATATAAATCTATTGTGTCCGATACGGGGAAAATGTCTTCCTTGTGCGGATCTTCTCTTTCCATTTATAGCAATCATTCAAATGCAGCGTCTGGTGTCTGGTAATCGGCATCAGGATAATCCCCGCCACATCTTTTTTGCCCCAGAAATCAAGCAGCCAGACCGAATCCTTCTGTTCTGTGACCCCGCCTTCTGTCAAGATTCTTGCGATACTGCCAGGTTCAACTTTTCTCTTCATATCGTTGCTGTGCAGATGCTGCAATATTTCCCGGCTCCTCTTCCCGACCGCATTTCTGTATTGGATCAATTCGTTTGCACAGATTTCTTTACTGAATTCCATTATCTCCTCATCCGACATGGAATTCCCGGTATCGGTTGTTGAAATATGTAGTCTCTGTTTCCACGAATCGTTGAAAACCTGCGAGCTGTTGCAGACAAGAATATTCATTGTCAGATCTTCTATTCTCGCAATATGCCAGACCGCCCATGCAATTGTCTCATCTTTATTTGTCGGCATAATGGAAAACTCGTTTTGCTGCAAGTCGTCAAAAAGCGAATTAATCGCGTTTTTATTTTTACAATTGCTTCCTTCCATTGTATGCAATTCACTGTGTAAGCTTAATATTATGCCGATCGCTTCCGAAAAACAATCTTCTTTTCGAATGATCTGGCTTAGCTGTTTATGACGTGCGCTCCAGTCTGATGGTACAATGTTCATCTGGTTTGCTTCCTTTCTGAGATATGGATTTATTCGTCAGATAATCAATACGGTTTTCTCCAGGATAAAGGGATCGGTGTTTACCTTCCGGTAGTTGTATCATAAACTTAAAAGTGTTTTATCAAACAAGAAAAAGCGCATGATTCGAATTAGATTCAAAGATCGAAACGCATGATCCGCATTAAAATCATTGGATGAAATTCGTCGATATTGCAGGTTCTTTTTCGGGGAATGCCACTCCCGCTTTTATTCCGGCTTCTTTGCATTTCAGAAACCATGCCATGTTATTCCCCAACGTGCGCATGATCTGTAAACCTTCCAGGTCTTTGGCAACATCCGCCGGTGTGAAACCGTGCACCATGTTCCAGTATTTTGATGCAATGACAGGCATCTCCGAAATGGTGAAATATTTATTCAACTGATCCAGTGCGGCGGTTGTCCCGGCTCTTCTTGCTGAAACCACAGCCGCGGCAGGTTTCAGATAGAAAGACCTTTTACCCGAGCATAAATCCGCAAAAAACACTCTGTCCATAAAAGAGGTCATGGCGCCGCACGCAGAAGCGTAATGAACAGGCGACCCAAATACAAAGCCGTCCGCATTTCTTGCCATTTCAAGGAAAATATTGACACTGTCGCTGAACACGCAGTGTCCTGTTTTTAAGCAATTGCCGCAGTCGATGCACCCTGATAGCGGTTTCGT
>CAZTEH010000045.1:0-29327 GCA_964612345.1 uncultured Oscillospiraceae bacterium
TTCGACGGAAAAAGTGTCACTCATGACAGTTGCCACGGGATACCCTTTTAGCGCACCGATCATAGCAAGGCCGATCCCTGTGTTGCCGGAAGTCGGTTCGATGATCGTTTTCCCTGGTGTAAGCGCCCCGCATTCTTCAGCCTGTTCGATCATATTCAGTGCAATACGGTCCTTGATGCTTCCTGTGGGGTTAAAACCTTCTATTTTTGCATAGAGCGGAATATGAGGTTTTGGGTTTAACCTGTTTATCCTCACTAATGGTGTATGTCCTATGGTGTCCAGAATATTATCGTACATTTGGTCTATCCCTCCTAATTCTATAGTAATACTATACCATTCATCCAGGTGATACAATAAAAAGGAATAAATTTTACTTTTTTTTCAAACATAAAGGACTAAATAATGTGCATCAGAACAGGCAACAAATGCACTAAAACAAAATTTGTAATAAAATAGATAAAATATTACCATTATTTGATAGAAATAGTAGGCTGGTATTAATTATTTGCAATAAATACTACAAGAATAACAAAAACCAATTCTATGTGATAGGTCCGGTTTAGGAATAATATTAGCATAGAGATAAGTGGGAATTTTTTGAAAAGTCCTAGCCGATAAAACTTGCCTATGAAGGGAGCGCATATTGTGGAAAAATTTTCATTCAAGAGTCAGCCTAAATTAAGAATGCTCACAGAAGAACAAATTATCACAATTCATGAAAAGGCACTGAATATACTGGAGAACACCGGTATTTTCTTCCAGGGAGAAGAGGCGCTGCAGGTACTTGCAAAGAATGGTGCGAACGTAGACTTCAGCACGAAGATCGTAAAATTTCCGCCAAAGATGGTCATTGAGGCTATCGAAAAAGTACCGAACTCATTCCAACTCTTCAATCGGGATGGTGAGCCGGCTGCGACGCTTGGCGAGGATCATGTCTACTTCGATCCGGGTTCATCCGGCATACGGTTCCTTGAATCGGACGGCAAGACTGCAAGAGAAGCAGTCGGAGCTGATCTGGTGAAGATTGCGAAGGTTTGCGAAGCAATGAACCATGTGGATCTGCTTGCCACTGCACTGACTCCCTACGACATCCCGAAAAATATAGGCGACAGCTTCAGAGTGTATGCTCTTCTGAAGCATTCGACCAAACCGTTTATTACCGGGGCATATTCCGCAAAAGGTGTACGGACCATCCGGGATCTGCTGGCTGCAGATGCAGGCGGTTATGATGCACTGAAAGCGAAACCACGTGCTGTTCTTGATATCACTTCCCTGCCGCCGTTAAAGTGGACCGAAGTCAGCTGCCAGAATATGCTGGACGCTGCATCCTATGGTATGCCTATTGAAACCATTTCCGTTCCGCTGTTAGGCGCCGCTGCACCGGCTACCTTTGCAGGCTGTGTGCTGCTGCATACGGTGGAAACCTTGAGCGGCATCGTGCTGACACAATTGATCAATCCCGGCAATCCTATGGTTTACGGCGGAGCGCCGATGTATTTTGATATGAAAAATATGACCACCTCTTTAAACTCTATCGAAACGAGTATCATTGGGGCAGCTTATGCACAGATGGGCAAATACTATGGTATTCCGGTCCACACCTATGCCGCCCTGAGCGACTCGAAGATGAATGACTCCCAGGCAGGTCTGGAGACTGCCGTGAGCGGTATTGTCGCAAGTCTGGCAGGCATCGATGTTATTTCCGGTCCGGGGATGCTGGATTTCTGTAATACCTTCAGTCTTGAAAAACTGGTGATCGACAATGAAATCTGCGGCATGGCCCACAGATTATTAAAAGGGATCGAATTCACAGAGGAAACACTGGCGGCCGATCTCATTGCTGAAATGGGTTCCTTTGGCGATTATCTCTCAACAAAACATACCTTGAAGTGGTTCAAGAAAGAGCCTTACCTTCCTTCTGCCGTAATAGACCGTAAGAACTTTGAAAAGTGGCATGAAAACGACGGAAAGTCAAGCTTTGATCACGCCAGAGAGATCGTTGAAGAACTATTAAAGAATCCTAATGCGCCTGCATTGTCACCGGAAAAGAATCAGGCACTGGATGATACATGGAAAAAGATAGCCCTTGCCGATGGAGAACTGGATGAAGCATCCGTCGAAGCAACCTTTGTATAAAATGCGTTATCCGGTTTTAGAAATTGATCTGAATAAGCTGCGTTACAATACCGGGATCGAGCTGGACTTCTTTCGGGAACACGGAATTGAAGTCATGGGAGTCAATAAGGTTTTTAACGGCATGACGGAAACTGCCGAGGCAATTGTACAGGGCGGGATAAAGGTGGTTGCGGAATCAAAAATAGCAAATCTTATTAAGTTAAAAGATTTGTCATGTGAAAAAGCGCTCCTTCGAAGCCCAGGGCTGAGTGAAATTCCGGATGTCGTGAAATACGCCGATATATCTCTGGTAACAGAAATTGCGACGATAGAAGCTCTGTCAAAGGAAGCGGTAAAGCAAAAGAAAGTTCATAAGGTCCTGCTGATGATCGACATGGGTGATCTCCGGGAAGGGATCTGGTTTCAGGAGAAGACAGAAATAGAGACTGCGATAGGAAAAATTCTGGCGCTTCCGAGCCTTGAGCTTTATGGACTTGGGACAAATTTCGGATGTTACGGCACCGTATTGGCAACGAAAAAAAACGCTGCAGAGTTTGTCAGCATAGCAAAGGAACTGGAAGAAAAGTTATCGATTCAATTTAAATATCTTTCAGGCGGGAACTGTTCAAGCTACCGTCTGGTTGAAAAGGGAACCATGCCGAAGGAGATCAACCATCTCAGAATCGGGGCACAGCACGCTTTCGGCATAGAATATGTGGAAGGGAGGTATCTGGAAGGTTACAGTCATTCAAACAAAGCGATCGATCAATATGTCTCCGACGCCTATATTCTAAAAGCGGAAATCATCGAGATGAGGTGGAAGCCAACCGTTCCGGTAGGTGAGCTGGGTATGGATTCGTTCATGAATACGAAAGTATTTGTTGACCGGGGCATCAGGAAACAGGCGATCTTATCCTTCGGGCGGCAGGAGGTTCCATGGGAAAACATACACCCTGTGGATGAGAGAATCCAGGTTCTCGGACAAACCAGCAACCATACCATCATCGACATGGAGGATACGGGGGAAGAATATCAACTGGGAGATATCGCAGCGTTTGAAATCGACTATACCGCGCTTTTATATTTATGCAATTCGACCGACATTGGCAAAATTTTTATCGCCGATGAACAGACTTAATTTGATGAACTTGTTTTTATTTGTAAGAACCATGAGAAAAGTATTCCTATTTTATGATTTCAAAGGAGGATACCTGATGGAAATCAAAGAAAGTGAATCCAAATTAAAAAGAGAACTAAAACCAAGACATATGAACATGATTGCAATCGGTGGAGCGATCGGAACCGGCCTTTTCGTAGCATTAGGGTATAATATTACTGCGGCAGGACCTGGCGGTGCACTGGCTGCTTATGCAATTATGGGTATTCTAGTTTATTTCTTAATGACAAGTCTTGGTGAGATGTCAACCGCGATCCCGATTACGGGATCATTTGCCAGCTACTGCACCAGATTCGTAGATCCTGCTCTTGGATTTGCAGTTGGCTGGAATTATTGGTATTCCTGGTCAATCACCGTTGCCGCGGAAATTGTTGCGGCTGATATCCTGATTAAATTCTGGCTGCCGGACACCAACATTTTCATTTGGAGTGCAGTATTCCTTGGATTAATTTATGGTCTTAATTTTTTCTCCGCAAAAGGCTACGGAGAAGGCGAATTCTGGTTTGCCAGTATCAAGGTTGTTACGATTATCATATTCCTGGTTTTAGGCATAATGATGATCGCCGGAATTATGGGCGGAGAAAGCCCAGGATTCAGCAACTGGACCGCAGGTGAAGCACCTTTCGTCGGCGGTGGTATGGCTATCTTGGGTGCCTTCCTGCTTGCCGGATTCTCGTTCCAGGGAACAGAAATTGTCGGTATTGCAGCCGGTGAAAGTGAAAATCCGGAAAAAGCCGTGCCGAAAGCAATCAACGCTGTTTTCTGGCGTATCCTGATTTTCTACATCGGTGCCGTTATCGTTGTAGGATTCCTGCTGCCATATACCGACGAAAATTTAACGAAAACAGGACTCGAAAATTTGGCAGTAAGCCCGTTCACTCTGGTATTCCAGAGAGCCGGATTGGCTGTCGCTGCTTCGATCATGAATGCGGTAATCCTGACCTCTGTTCTGTCCTGCGGAAATGCAGGCATGTATGTTTCCACCAGAATGCTGTATTCCCTTGCTGAGGAAGGAAAAGCACCGAAGATCTTTGCTCATGTCAATAAAAGAGGCGTTCCGATCTATGCTTTGAACTTAACAACATTGGTCGCCGCAGCCTGCTTCCTTACCGCACAGGTCAGCTTAAATACAGTTTATTACTGGCTCCTGAATGCTTCCGCATTGACAGGCTTCATTGCATGGCTGGCAATCGCAATTTCCCACTTCTATTTCAGACGTGCTTATATTGCCCAGGGCAATCGCATTGAGGATCTGAAATTCAAAGCGAAACTCTATCCATTTGGACCTTTGTTTGCCGGTATTCTTTGCGCAGCGATCATAATCGGACAATTCTATGCTTACGGAGACTTCTCCGTAGTGGGCTTCTTCGTTGCCTATATCGGACTGTTCCTCTTCCTGGCCTGCTACCTTGGATATAAATTTGTAAAGAAGACCAAAATGATAGCTCCGAAGGATGCCGACCTTGTACACCATGAAGGAAGAAGCGTATAAACCTCTCGACTTTTTAGATGGCTATAAGAAAAGTATTTCCTAATTAACCATGATTCTCATGATTTCTCATCAAATAAACAATGTACATAAATGTCAACCCTTAACTTAAATAAAAAGGAATAAGCTCCTTGCAGAAACGCGGGAGCTTATTCCTTTATTGCGGTCTTATAATAAACGAGAAATTCTTTATCGTTTCAAAAATGAAACGACATTCCTGGCCCGTATTTTTCTAAAAGAAAAATTTACGTTGGACAAATAACTGAATTATGATAAAATTAGTAACAAAAATTTTGAAGAGAATAGTTAGTTGGACATTTAAAAGATAGAGAACGGAGATGCGCCATAATGTCAAAAATACCAAGCATTTATAACCTTAACATTATCGATGTGCTTGATTGCATATACGATCGGATTGGGATAGCGGATAAGAACGGATATATGATTTGGGGAAACAAGGCATTTGAAAGATACAATTTTACTCGTGATAAACTGATCGGCAAGCATATGACGGAATTAGTCAAAGGGGGCCTCATGGAACGTTCTCTGGTATTAGAATGTCTGGCTACCAATAGTATAAACGGAATGGGCATGCTGCAAAATGGAAAAGAAGGAGGAGAACATCTTAACTGGGTTATGCCGCATCTGGACGAAGAGGGAAAAATAGATTATCTTGTCAGCACAGAATGGGATATGCATAATCTGACAAATATGCAGATGTTTTTTGAACAGACTCGATCACTATCCGCAAAAGAAGTTGCCGAATTGAATTATTACCGTAGTAAAAATAACCGAGGGGTTGGAATAATCGCAGAAAGCCCACTCATGAAGAAAATCCTCGTGACAGCTGATCATGCGGCTCATTCGGAGGCCAATATTTTAATAACAGGTGAATCAGGTACCGGAAAAGAAGTACTGACGAGATACATACACAACAGAAGCTTCCGTTCTAATGCACCGCTGATTGAAATTAACTGTGGAGCTATTCCGGATAGCTTGATTGAATCTGAACTGTTTGGATACGAGCCGGGGGCCTTTACAGGTGCTGATACGAAAGGCAAAAAAGGGTTATTTGAATTAGCAAACAACGGGACGCTTTTTCTGGATGAGATCGGTGAGCTGCCGTACAATGTCCAATCTGTTCTTTTACGTGCTCTGGAAAATCAGGAGATCCTTCATATTGGAGGAACGAAACCAATTCCTATAAATACCAGGATTATTGCTGCGACCAATATCAACATTGAAGATGCGATCAAAGAAAAGTCATTCCGCAAAGATCTCTATTATCGTTTGAACGTCATTCCGATTGAATTGCCGCCATTAAGAGAAAGATATGGGGATGTGGAAAAACTTTTGGAATATTTTGTCAACGTTTATAGCTTAAAATACAAGCGAATATTGAAAATTTCCAGCGAAGGCATACGACTCATGAAAGATTATTCTTGGCCGGGTAATATACGTGAATTGCAGAATTTAGTAGAGCGCTTGTTTATCGTGGAGCATGAAGATGAAATTTCAACGAAGATCCTGTCCCAATACCTTAATGTGGAAAATCAGGAAGCTATATTAGATCGTCAGGGTTTGACAAACGAAAATACGCAAGGATTTGATCTAAACTGTGCATTGGAGAATTATGAAAAAACGATTCTACGTGAGAAAGCTCAGAATTTTCATAGCATCGGTCCTTTTGCAAAATATCTGGATATGTCAAAATCTACGCTTTTCAGAAAACTTTCTAAATACAACATTAAAATGAAATAATTGTAGCCGGGTTTTCGTTTCAATAATGGAACGAAAGCGCGGCATTTTTGGCACGAAATATGTAAATATATGAATGAAATGAAAATATATACAAGTTCGCATATTGGCATAAATAAAAAAAATTATGCCTTCCGTAATGTACTTAATTTCTTTGATTTAACTCCAATTTCTTATTATTTAGTCATGATTATCTCTATCAAGGTATGCAATTTTATTGTTGTTTTCGAAACATCTTTAATTTGGCATGCTTATTGCTCTTTGTATCAAATGTTAAGTTATGCCAGGCAGTGTATATATTAGCAATATCAGAAAAAGGAGAAAATACTATGTCAATGAAAACTGGTGCACAGTATATTGAAGAAATGAAAAAAATGCGGCCCAATGTATATAAGTGGGGCGAATTGATTGAAGATGTAACAACTCATCCGGCAACAAAAGCGCATATCGCGACGGTAGCCAAGTGGTATGATAACAGCTTCGATCCGGAAAAGGAGGATCTATATACTACTACTTCGTACTTGTCGGGCAAAAAAGCTCATAGATGGAATACGATTATGGTTTCTGCAAAGGATGTACACGGAAATGCCTTGATGAAAAGGGACGGCTATCGAACCTGCGGCAGCTGTATGGGACCCGTTTGCGCAGGCTGGACTGCAATTAATGCGTTATGGGGCGTCACCTATGACATGGATAAAGAATTTGGTACTGGTTATCATGAGAGGTTAAAAAAGTTTGCAATATTTGCTGAAGAGAAGGCGTTATCATTAAGTGGTGCACTTACGGATGCAAAGGGCAACAGAGCGCTTAAGCCAGGGCAGCAGGACAACCCAGACATGTATCTGCATGTGAAAGAAACAAGATCAGACGGTATCGTGATCCGCGGCTTCAAGAATCAGATCTGCGGTGTAGTCGGTTCACAGTACATCATGGTAATTCCGACCACGGGAATGAGTGAGGGAGAAGAAGCTTTTGCCGTTGCGGCTGTCATTCCAAGGGATGCGGTCGGCGTTACGATTGTCGAAACCAGGAGGCCTTCGGATGAAAGAACTGAGGAAGAAGGCTGGGACGGAATAAAGTCCGGCATTACACAGTCATACATAATCTTTGATGATGTTTTTGTACCGAATGAACATGTTTTTATGAACGGCGAAATAAAATATGCCGGCGCTTGTGTCGGTAATTTCACTGCGGTCTACAGAGCCGCAATAGGTGCTTGCGTAGCCGGACAGGGTGATGTTATGATCGGTGCCGCCATCGGAATGGCAAGAGCAAACGGATTGACTCAAAAGCCGTTCCAGGACAAATTGACACAAATGGCAGTTAACAATGAAACGACATACGGACTTGGCGTAGGGGCAATGTATTGCGGTAAAAATCACCCGTCGGGAGCATTTTATCCGGATCCGCTGCTTGCACATGTTAATAAGGTTCACGTTGCGACTCTACCATATAATACGAAGATATTGGCACAGGAGATATCCGGGGGTATCACAGAAACCGGATGTATGCCATCCTATAAGGATTTGATGTCGCCGATTTATGGCGCACAGCTCTTGGAATCGCTTCGAGCGGGCGTTCCCGGAGCGGACAGAGCCAAGCTGGCAAGGCTTGTTGAATGGCTGACCATCGGCGGCGGTGTTCCCGGATGTATGCATGGCGGCGGATCTCCTGATACTGCCAAGATGGTAGTCAAGGTTGCAACTAAATGGGATAAATATGTAGATTTTGCGCGAAAGCTGGCTGACGTTGAGAGCCCTCTCAAAGAAGAAAAGAAAAAATAGCAAAAGGAGAATGAGCAATGATTGAAGTGAGATGGCATGGCAGAGGCGGAAACGGGGCATTTACCGCAGCCAAACTTCTGGGTAATGCGGCATCGATACAGGAAGGCAAAGCAGCACAAGCTTTTCCTTCTTTTGGCCCTGAAAGAAGAGGTGCTCCGGTGCTCGGGTTCACAAGAATCTCAGATGAAGTAATAACAGATCATTCACAGGTGTATGAATGTGACTGCGTGGTTGTACTGGATGAAACGCTTTGTGAAGTAGTAGATACGACAGCCGGCTTAAAGGATGAAAGCACTTATATTATTAATTCCACAAGAAGTAAAGATGATTTGATCAAGAATCCGCTTTTCAAAAATATAAAAAGTCTGGTTGTGATTGATGGGACAAAAATCGCTTTGGAAATGCTGGGCGCTCCCATCGTGAATACTGTACTTTTAGGTGCAATGGTTGGCGCAACCGGCATAATAAGCATAGACTCTGTTGAAAAGGCAGTCGACGATATGATGGGACAGAGCCTGAGAGAAAAAAATAAAGCAGCCATTAGGAAAGCATATGATTTAGCACGGGAGGCAAAGAAATGAACAAACCAAAAATTAGCAGCAATTTTAAGCCGCCGACCAGCTATGAGGAAATGTTTTTTGGAGCAAGCAACGGCGTAGGCATATTGCCGACAGTCAATTCGGGATTCAGAACCTTTCATCCGGAATTCGATCATGATAAATGTATCAAGTGCATGTTTTGCTGGATATTCTGTCCGGAGGGCTGTATTGACAAAACAAGTGAAAATCTGGAAATTGATATGGATTATTGTAAGGGGTGCGGTATATGCGCTCAAGAATGTCCGTGTAATTGCATTACTATGGTAAAGGACGGTGGGATAGATGAGTAAGAAGGCTTTCTTATCCGCAAATGAAGCGGCAGCACACGGCGTAAGACTGGCCAGACCGCATGTGGTATCAGCTTATCCGATCACACCGCAAACCACACTGGTCGAAAAGCTGGCAGATTTTTTGGCAGAAGGTACAGCAGATTTTAGATATATGATGGTGGAAAGCGAGCATAGCGCCATGGCCTCCGCCTTGGGCGCTTCCATGATGGGCGCACGAACATTTACGGCTTCCTCCTCACAGGGATTGTTGTACATGTGTGAAATGCTGAGTTATGTGAGCGGTGCAAGACATCCAATCGTAATGGTTGATGCGAATCGTTCTACAGCAACACCGTGGAACATTTACGGAGACCAGCGCGACGCGCTGTCAATGAGAGATTCTGGATGGATCATGTTATTTGTCGAAAGCGGACAGGAAGCGCTGGATACAGTTATCCAGGCGTATAAGATCGCAGAAGATCCGGAAGTAATGACACCGGTCATGGTCAATCTTGATGGATTCACCTTGACTCATACATATGACATGGTAGAAATACCAAATCAGGAGGCGGTTGATCGATTCTTACCGACCTTTGTTACATCCAATAAACTTGATTTAAATGACCCTAAGACTCTTTGCCAAACGGTGGGGCCTGATTATCATGCGGAAGGCAGATATCTTCAGCAGGAAGCCTTTGAGATAGCTAAGGGAAAGATTGAAGCCTTTGACAAGGAATACGGTGAGATCGTTGGTCGAAGCTACAGCGGCATGATTGAGGAATACAAGTGTGATGACGCAGAATTGGTTCTGGTTGCCATGGGAAGCGTGGCGGGAACTGTTCGAGTGGTTGTTGATACGCTCAGGCAGGAGGGCAAAAAAGTTGGCCTTATAAAAATAAGGAGTTACAGGCCTTTTCCGAAAGAGTATTTTGCTGGGTTAGGGGACCGATTCAAGGCGATCGGTGTAATCGATAGAAGTATTTCTTTTGGCTTTGACGGAACTGTTTTTTCTGAGGTTAAGTCGTCGATGTACGGATCGAAAACCAAGCTGGCCGATTATATTGTCGGATTGGGCGGACGGGATATGCCAAAAAGTCTCATCGAAGAGATGTTTCGTAAACTGTTAAACCTGGCACAAGGGAAAGAAGACGGGTCAGAGGTTCAGTTCCTGGGAATGAGGTGGAAATAATGGCAATCAATTTAAAAACACTGGATGATACGGAGCTGCTGTACGGCGCCAAAACATGCCAGGGTTGCGGAGCAATCATGGCAGCAAGAATGGCTATGAAGATCCTTGGCCCAAAGACATGTTTAGCAGCGCCTGCCGGATGCTTTGCGGCAACCACTACCGTTTATCCTCAGTCCGCGATATTTGTAAACAATGCTGTAACTGCGTTTCCTGGTCTGGCGGCTACTATTTCCGGTATGTCAGTTGCAAAAGAAGCGTTGGGATGGGGGGAAGAAGTGACGATTTTCGGTATCGCCGGTGACGGCGGAACAGTTGATATCGGGCTGCAGTGCTTATCTGGCGCTGCTGAACGAAATGATAATATTCTTTACATGTGTTATGACAATGAAGCGTACATGAATACGGGAGTCCAGCGCAGCGCAAGCACGCCGTTCAAATCCTGGACGACCACAACTCCGACCGGACGTTGTTCCAAAGGCGAGATCAATAAATTCCGTAAGAGCCTTTTTGAAATCATGGCGGCACACAGAGTTCCCTATGCAGCCACGGCTTCGGTGGCTTATCCCAGAGATCTCATGGAGAAAGTTGAAAAGGCCAAGAAAATAAAGGGCTGCAAAATCCTGCATGTTATGGCCCCTTGTCCGACCGGCTGGGGATATGATCCCGCAGATACGGTGAAAATCGGAAAGATGGCGGTGGAATTGGGCCTATGGTATCTGGCTGAGTATGAGAACGGTGAAATGAAACTCAATTATGTCCCGAAAGAATTGAAATCGGTGGACGATTATTTGATAATACAGAAAAGATTCAAGCATTTAAAGGCGGAAGACTATCAGGAAATAACAAAGATCCGCGATAAAGAATGGGCAAGACTTAGAAAAATGTTTGGTCTCTTGTAAAGTTAGTAGAAAGGATATATAAGGGCAATTAGTATGGGATCAGTATTTAAATTCACTGAAGAACAGGAAATGGTCAGGAAGGCTGCGAGAGATTTTGCAAAGGCAGAAATTGCTCCGCATGCAGCAGAGTGGGACAGCAAGGATGTATGTCCTACTGAATTGTGGCCGATGTTAGGTGAAATCGGAGCAGCAGGCACTTTTGCTCCGGAAGTATATGGCGGTGTTGGTATGGGCCATGTTGAAAGAGCAATCTTCATAGAGGAGATTTCAAGGTACTCGGGCGGCCTCGGCATCGCATTGATGACACATCATCTGGCAATTGAAGCCATTTTAAAGTTCGGAACAGAAGAACAGAAAACAAAGTATCTTCCGGGACTGGCGTCAGGGACTAAAATCGGAGGGCTGTCCGTAACGGAACCAGGCGGAGGAAGTGATTTCGCAGGGCAGGTATGTTCTGCGGAAAAGGTCAATGACGGCTGGATTCTTAACGGAAGAAAATGTTTTATTACAAATGCCGGAATTGCTGATATAAATGTAATCATATGCAAGACAGGTGAAGATGAAAAAGGAAGAGGAATCATGTCCGCGTTTATCGTTGAAAAAGGAACAGAAGGACTTAAGCCGGGAAGACATGAGAACAAGCTGGGCTTAAGGGGATCGATAACGGGCGACGTCATCCTTGATAACTGTAAAATTACCGACGCTGCGATCATCGGAAAGGCAGGCGACGGCACAAAAATAGGTATGAGCGCAATTGGCGAAGTCGGCAGGGCCGGCATGACGTCAATATGCGTTGGAATATTGAGAGCATCCTGTGAGGACGCTGTAAAATTCGCAAATGAGAGAGTAGTAGCAGGAAAGCCGATTGCAAAGCTGCAGGCAGTTCAGCTTGAGATAGCTGATATCAGAACTGACTACGAAGCTGCGAAGGCATTACTATATATAGCGGCCAGCATAAAGGATGAAGGGAAACCGGCAACGACAGCATTTGCGACGGCGAAGCTATTTGCAACTGAGGCAGCGGTGAGAGGCGCGAGAAGATGCATGGATATTATGGGCGGCTATGGAGTTGTTAATGAGTATGCCGTCGGAAGGTATCTCAGAGACGCACTTGCCAGCATACCATCAGGCGGAACGTCACAGATACAAAAACTTATCATTGCCGGAGATACATTGAAAAATTTCTAAACGACGGCGTCAGTGGTGGGTTACAATCCCCGACTGGCGCCTACGGTTTCGGGTTACGGCAAATGAATTGCCAAAACCCAAAATCGTTCGTTTAACGATTTGAGTGCCGTGCGAACATTCGCCTCATAGGCGAATCGCACATGGCAATTCAACGTCCCTTTCAGGGACTCCAGCTAGCTTTGCTAGCTGCTGTCCCTTTTGCCAGCCAAGCAAGCTTGGGGCAAAAGGGCAACTCGAACAAGTCGATTTGAATTTTAGGAGGAAGATATGGGTCTGCATATAGTGGTCTGTATTAAACCGGTACCTGACCCTGATCATTATGACAAGGTAACAATTGCACCGGATACAAAAAGAATCACCAGAGAGGGGATACCAACGATTATCAACCCTGTTGATAAGTGCGCACTTGAGATGGCTTTGAAGTTAAAAGAAGAATTTGGTGGTAAAGTTACTGCAGTAACCATGTCACTTCCTTCAGCGGTGTCAAATTTGGGGGAGGCATTGGCAATGGGAGCTGATGAAGGCATTTTGCTGACAGACATTGCCTTTGCCGGTGCCGACACGCTGGCGACCTCGTACACATTGGCAAAAGCAATCGAACAGCTGGGTGATGTAGACCTGGTGTTACTGGGCGCTGAAAGCGCTGATGGAGCAACCGCACAGGTTTCATCTCAACTTGGAGAATGGCTGGAAATGCCGCACCTTTGGAATGTGTTCTCGCTTGAGGCGATCGAAGAAAAGAAGTACATAATCAGGACGAAGTATGAGAACGGCTACAAAGAGTGGGGGGGTGTATTGCCAATGGTATTGGGTGTTTCCAGAGAATTGGCAAAACCAAGATATGTTAGTGCTATGGGGATCATGAAAGCGAAAAATAAGCCAATTAGAATTTTAGGTAAAAATGATCTTGATCATATTCAGAATGAGTATCTGGGACTGGCCGGTTCACCAACACAAGCCGGCGGGATTAAGACCCCTGATATTGGAAGGACGGGTCATAAGCTGGAGGGCACTGCAGAAGAAATAGGGGCTTTGATTTTGGATAAAATCAAAGCTGGCGGGATAGTGGTATAGTATGGAGTGGCAACTATGAAAAAGATATGGGTATATGTGGAAGAAACCCTTGGAGAAATAAACAAAGTTACCCTTGAACTTTTAGGAAAAGCCGAGGAGCTCGCAAAAGCTTACCGCGATGAGGTTGAAATTGGAGCAGTACTTTTGACAGGGAAGATTGGCACTAAGGTAAAGGAATTGGAGTCATTTGGTGCAAACAAAGTGTATATAGGAGAAGACAACAGATTCGAAACATATTGTCATACAACTTATGCTCCTGTGTTGGCAAAGCTGATTGAGAAAGAGTATCCTGACATTTTTCTGTTCGGTGCTACACAAATCGGATCGGAGCTCGCTCCGACGGTTGCCGCAATCGTTAAAACAGGTGTGGCTGCACACTGTGTTGATATGAGGATCAATGAAGATGGATTATTGGTTGCCGATGTGCCGGCTTTTGGCGGCAAGATTATCGGCGAAATATTAATTCCAAAATCGAGACCTCAGATGGCGAGTGTTAAACCCGGTATTTTTATCATAAAGGAAAGCCGTAAAGGGCAAGCCGTTACTGAAAAGATTAATTTGGAGATTTTGAGCAAAACCAATAAGAGACTGACTCCGCTGGGCACCCATGTTATTACGTCAGCCGAAAAGCCTGTTGAAGAGGCGGATATCGTTGTTGCCGGCGGATATGGATTAGGTTCCATGGAAAACTGGGAAAGATTGAAGGAATTAGCTGAGCTGTTAGGAGGCGCGGCAGCCGCGACAAGACCTTGCGTAGATGAGGGTTGGGCCGAGAACGAGCAGATTATGATCGGTACAAGCGGGAAGAGCATCAGGCCAAAGGTTTACATTGGTTTTGGTATTTCAGGAGCGACACATCATATATGCGGCATGAAAGACTCCGGTTTGATCATATCGGTTAACAAAGATGAAAACGCAAGTATATTTGACATATCAAATTTTTACACGGCTTCGGATGTCAATGAGATAATACCGGTTCTAATAAACTTAGTAAGGGCCGCAAAAAACATTTGAGACAAATAGGAGGAAAGAATGGGTTTTAATTTTTCAATAGTGGCAACGAAGGCCAAACCGTCTTCCGTTCGTGAAATGCAAAAATATAATTTGAATACGAATCTGATTTCTTTTGGAGGTGGAATGCCTGCTCCGGAACTATTTCCGGTAGAGGAAATGATTCAGATCAGCAACAAAGTCCTGAAAGAGAAGGGAAAGGTAGCCTTGCAGTATTCGACTACCGAGGGATATGATCCGCTGCGGCAATGGATTGCAGGCAGGATGCAGAAGTATACAGAAAAGGAATTTGGACTTGATAATATCCTCATTGTACAAGGATCTCAGCAGGCTATTGATTTGGCTGCAAGGACATTCGTGAACGAAGGTGATGTGGTTTTGTGTGAACAGCCTACCTATCTGGCTGCAATAAATGTCTTTCGATCATGCAAGGCCGATGTGCGTTCCGTTCCTACGGATGACTGCGGCATTGTCATGGATAGCTTAGAAAAGACATTGAGGGAAACCACCAATGTTAAATTAATCTATGTCATAACAGATTATCAGAATCCGACAGGTGTTTCTTGGAGTAAGGAACGCAGGCAGGAACTTGCCGAAATGGCTGCAAAATTCAATGTCGTCGTTTTGGAAGATGATCCTTATATCGAGCTTAGGTATGAAGGCGAATTTATTCCTCCGGTGAAGGCTTTTGATAAAACCGGCCATGTCATTTTTGCCGGTTCGTTTTCAAAGATGCTCAGTCCAGGCATCAGAATGGGATGGGCAGCAGGCGATCCTGATATCATTGCAAAGATGGTCTTGGCAAAACAGGCTGCCGATCTCCAGAGTAATACTTTTATTCAGATGGTAGTTAGCGAATATCTCAATATTTTTAATATAGATGAGCATATTGAAGAGATTAAAAAGCTTTATAAAAGGCGCAGAGACGTTATGCTGAAAACGATGGATGAGGTATTTCCGAAGAATATTACATACACGAGACCGAATGGCGGAATGTTTCTCTGGGTGACGTTGCCTGAAAATATGTCTGCTGCCAAACTATTGAGAATAGCTATTGAAAATAATGTGGCTTTCGTGTGTGGGACTGATTTTTATCCTGACGGAAGAGGGAATAATAAAATCCGCCTAAGCTTTTCAAATATGACTGAGGAAAAGATTGTTGAAGGGATAAAGCGCATGTCTAAGGCGATTGAATCGTATGAGAATTGATGATAAAATTAAAATCTATATGCTCGCAGCGACGAGCGGCTTGTACAAAACAACAGGGGTAGGGATAACAAATCCTACAGGTTCTAAAAGGAGTAAATTATGGGCAATACGGATTTAAGTACATTTTCATCTGTTCTTATCAATAAAGCACGTGATCTAGGCGCTTCACTTGCCGGAATCGCAAATGTTGAAGACTTAAAAAAGTCGCCTGCATTTGTTATGATGCCTCGGCGTCCGCACATAGATCGTGTCGGAGCCGTTGAATACGAAACAGGACTTCCCGAAGGTGTAGTTGCGTGGACTGAAGGGATAAAGTCTGTTTTGGTTATTGCATACACACATCCCGAAAATGACACTTACAGAGATTGCTGGCTTGATTCAAAAAATCCACCGGGAAACATCAAGCTTATGAATATCAATAAAAAATTAAAAGAATTTATCGACACAGCATACCCTGAAGTAACGGCCATTCCTCTTAATTATTATGTTGAAAAAGGCGGCATATGGCTTAAAGATTCAGCAGCCGTTGCGGGTCTTGGAATACTTGGGAAAAATAATCTTCTTATCACAAAGGAGTTTGGACCCCGTATAAGACTTCGGGCAATGTTCTTAAGCGTTGATTTACATTCGACTGGACCTCTTGACTGGGATCCGTGTAAAGACTGTGAGATGCCCTGCAGGACAAAATGCCCGCAGAATGCCTTCGGTGAGGTAATATACAGCGCTGCGGAATATAACGGGCTTACAAATCTTCCGGGTAGAGAAGGTTGCTATTCACTTAAAACCTGTGATAAACAGATGAAAATTGACGAAGATAATGAAGATAAAAGCGGTGTAAATGTACCCAATTACGGTATAGCAAACTCTGTTATCAAATACTGCAGAGAATGTGAACTTAACTGCAAAATAGGTAAATAATATTTTTGATGAACTTGTTTTTATTTGTAAGAGATATCATGAAAAGAGTAATCCAATTGTAAGATTTCAAAGGAGGACACCTGATGGAAATCAATGAAAATGAAGCCAAATTAAAAAGAGGACTCAAACAAAGACATCTGAGTATGATTGCTATAGGCGGAGCAATCGGAACCGGTTTGTTCGTAGCATTAGGGTATAATATTACTGCGGCAGGACCCGGCGGTGCATTGACAGCCTATGCGGTTATGGGTATACTAGTTTATTTTCTAATGACAAGTCTTGGTGAAATGTCGACAGAGATTCCGATTACGGGATCCTTTGCCAGCTACTGCACCAGATTCGTTGATCCGGCTCTCGGATTTGCCGTAGGTTGGAACTACTGGTTCTGCTGGGCAATTTGCATCGCCGCTGAAATTGTTGCAGCCGACATCCTGCTTAGATTCTGGCTGCCGGATGCCAACATCTTGCTCTGGAGTGCAATATTCCTTGCAATAATTTATGCTCTTAATTTTTTCTCTGCTCGTGGCTACGGAGAAGGTGAATTCTGGTTCGCTAGTATCAAGGTTATTACGATTTTCATATTCCTTGTTGTTGGCGTATTGATGATCCTAGGAATCATGGGAGGAGAAAGCCCTGGATTCAGCAACTGGACGACCGGAGACGCACCTTTTGTCGGAGGCGGTATGGCTGTTTTAGGCGCATTTTTGCTTGCCGGATTCTCGTTCCAGGGAACAGAAATCGTCGGAATTGCATCTGGTGAAAGTGAAAATCCGGAAAAGGCAGTGCCGAAAGCGATCAATGCTGTTTTCTGGCGTATCCTGATCTTCTATATCGGCGCAGTAGCGGTTGTCGGGTTCCTGTTACCGTATACGGATGAGAATTTGACGAAAACCGGACTTGAAAATCTTGCGGCCAGCCCGTTCACACTGATATTTCAAAGAGCCGGATTGGCAGTTGCTGCTTCTTTAATGAATGCGGTAATCCTGACTTCTGTTCTGTCCTGTGGAAACGCCGGTATGTATGTTTCCACCAGAATGCTGTATTCCCTTGCTGAGGAAGGAAAAGCACCGAAGATGCTTGCGAAAGTAAATAAACGAGGTGTACCGATCCATGCTTTAAACTTAACGACATTGATCGCTGCATTATGCTTCCTGGCTGCTCAGCTGGGCGTTAATACGGTTTATTACTGGCTGTTGAATGCATCCGCGCAGACAGGCTTCATTGCATGGATGGCAATTGCGGTCTGTCACTATTACTTCAGACGTGCTTATGTTGCCCAGGGCAATCGAATTGAGGATTTAAAATATAAGGCGAAATTCTACCCGTTCGGACCTTTATTTGCCGCTCTTCTTTGCGCAGCGATCATAATCGGTCAATATTATGCATATGGTGACTACTCTGTAGTGGGCTTCTTCGTTGCCTATGTCGGACTGTTCATCTTCCTGGCTTGCTATATTGGCTACAAAGTTGTTAAGAAGACGAAAATGGTCAAGCCTGAGGAAGCTGACCTTATATACCGTGAAGGCGAAAGCGTATAAATCCTCGACTTTTTTAGATGGCTATAATATAAGTGTTTCCTAATTAACAACAATTCTCATGGTTTCTTATCAAATAAACAAAGTACATAGATATCTACCTTAACTTAAATAAATCATGGAATAAGCTCCCTGCAGAAATGCGGGAGCTTACTCCTTTTTTGAATATTTTCCGGTGTGTGGGTATCTATAAATTGACTTTGAAAAAATTAAAGGATATACTCTTGACTAAATTGAAAAATCATTAAAAAATCAATCATATAGTATAAGAAGAGGAGGTATGAATATGAAGCCGCTGAAGATCGCTTGCACCATGGCATCCATGGCCTATTTTTCCACCGGAAGGAGCATCGTTCTGGTAGATGAGACTGATTTTACCGATGTTGCTGCAGTGGTATTGACGGATCTGGATACAAAATGGATCGATGCCGTGCATGATACAAAGTTTGATATCCCGTTATTTATTATTCTTAGAAACAGAAAAGATATCGATCCTGAAATTGCCAAAAGGGTGAATATGGTATTTGACTGCGATCATTTAAATAAAAACCTGATCAGTGAAGATATCGAAGAGTTTGCAAATGAATATCAGGATAAAGTATTGCCTCCTTTCTTCAAGACCCTTTGCAGTTATATGGAAATTCATAATATTCAATTTGACTGTCCGGGACATCAGGGCGGACAATACTTCATGAAGCATCCCGCAGGACGATCCCTGTATGAATTTTACGGCGAGAATATTTTTCGAACGGATATCTGCAATGCGGATGTAGCACTGGGTGACCTGCTGATCCATGAAGGGCCGGCACTTGACGCAGAAAAGAATGCGGCGAGAGTATATAACGCAGATCAGACCTATTTTGTCATGAACGGAACCAGCACCGCAAATACGATCACCATCAACGCCACCGTGGCGCCGGGTGATCTCGTGCTGTTCGACCGAAACAACCATAAATCTGTCTACAATGCAGCTCTGCTTCAATCCGGCGGGAATGCGCTTTATCTGGAAACGGCCCGAAATCCTTACGGATTTATCGGCGGGATTGACGAACATTGTTTTCGTGAGGATTACCTGAGAGAACGAGCTGCGAAGATCGATCCCGAAAAGGCCAAAGCAAAAAGGCCGTTCCGGCTTGCCGTCATTCAGCTGGGAACCTATGACGGGACCATTTATAATGCTAGACAGGTCGTTGATAAAATAGGACATCTTTGTGATTATATCCTGTTTGATTCGGCTTGGGTTGGATATGAGCAATTCATCCCCATGATGAGAGATTGCTCGCCGCTTCTGCTGGAACTGCGTGAGGAAGATCCGGGAATCTACGTAACGCAGTCCGTTCATAAACAGCAGGCCGGTTTTTCACAATCCTCATACATCCATAAAAAGGATAATCATATCAAAGGTCAGAGAAGATCTGTCGATCATAAGAGATTCAATAATTCGTTCCGGCTTCACTCCAGTACAAGTCCGTTTTATCCGATCTTTGCGGCACTCGATGTCAATGCGAGGATGCAGGACGGCGAAGCAGGAAAACGCCTGTGGGCCGACTGCGTGAAAATGAGCATCGATGCGAGAAAGGATGTCCTGGAGCGCTGCACGATGCTTAAGCCTTTTATCCCGCCTGTTGTGAGAGAACGGAAATGGGAAGAGTATCATACGGAAGTGATTGCAAATTCCATCGATTTCTTTAAATTCAAGCCGGGCGAAAAGTGGCACTCCTTTGAAGGCTATGGAGAGGATCAATACTTTGTAGACCCGAATAAATTTATGCTCACGACTCCCGGTATTGATCCGAAAACCGGAGAATATGAGGATTTTGGAATTCCTGCATCGATCCTGGCCAATTATTTGCGGGAGCACAGGATCATACCGGAGAAGAATGACCTGAATTCCATTCTGTTTTTGATGACGCCTGCAGAGACCCCTGCAAAGCTGAAGCTCCTGGTCGATCTGCTTGTTGAGTTTGAGACAGTCATCAAAGAGGATGCGCCGTTAAGCACCGTGCTTCCGGACCTTTATCGAACCCATAAAGACCGATACTTCAGTTATACCATCAGGCGGTTATGTCAGGAGATGCATGACTTCTATAAGCGCAACGATGCCAAGACTTATCAGAAGCAGCTATTCAGAGCCGAATACATGCCGGAAGCGGTTATGACACCGCAAGCAGCCCATTGGGAACTTCTGCGCAATAATGCCAAACTGGTCAAGCTGGATGATATCGTCGGTGAGATCGCCTTGGAAGGCGCCCTGCCTTATCCTCCGGGCGTATACTGTGTGGTGCCGGGTGAACGATGGAACGAAGTCGCACAGAGATATTTCCTTATCCTTGAAGAAGGCATCAATGAATTCCCTGGCTTTGCCCCCGAAATCCAGGGCGTCTATATGGAGCAGGAAGGCGATTCGATCGAAGCCTACGGCTATGTGCTGGATACGGAGCATTCTGGGTGAAAAAATGCAGGGAGGGACAAATAAATAAAGAAAACAACTTAATAAAAAGTGTAATTATCCGATAATATTATTGGAAGATGATGTAATTTTGGAGGTGGGGAATCATGTCGGTGCCGCTTACTTTTTCCTTAATATTTTTTGCGGCCTTCGCTATGTACTTCTTTTTCGGATTGTACGTGCTTTTCCTGAACGTTCATTCAAATTTGCATCGCATTTTTTTCTTGAGCTGTATTTCGTTGTGCTTCTGGGCGTTTTCCTTTTCCATAAGCAATTCAGCACCCGATTATGATACTTGTCTTTTTTGGCGGCGTATCGCTTGTCTGGGGTGGGGTACCTATTTCAGCTTTCTCCTGCATTTTATCTTGATATTGACCGATCGAAACCGGCTGCTTCAAAAAAAGTGGTTGTATGTGCTGCTTTATTTTCCTGCTGCAGTTAATGTTTTTGTTTTCAGCATCTATGGTGAATTTGCGGTAAAACAGTACCATCTTTCTAATACCGATGCCGGCTGGGTGAATATTTTAGAAGGTACGGTGTGGGACATCTGGTTCAATTGCTATTATGCGATCTTCTCTATCATCGGTGTCGGATTGATTTTTCAATGGGGAATCACAGCAAAGGACAGGCTGGTAAGAAAACAAAGCGTCATAATGGGCGTCGCTTTCATCTTTGCTATTTTGGCAGGTACTCTGACCGATTTTGTGATCAATTCACTTTCTCTGGGTACATCTCTGCAAATCTCGCCAATCATCATCCTGCTGCCAATGCTGGTAATGCTATATTGCATCAAGCGATATCAGTTCATGGCTCCTGTGAAAGGCAGTCAGACTGCGGAGGCCGGCCGGATCCTGAGCGAAGCTACCCGGGCAAGGCTTTATAGGTATTTGTTATTAGTCTATATAGCCGGGGCTTTTATTAACTTTGCAGCGCAATACTTCAGCGGCCGTGAATCGCTGAATTCTGCATTGCTGTTCAGTGCGGTGATGTTTCTTCAGGGATTTGTTCTGGAAGGAATCCAGAAAATAAAAATCAGGAATCGATATCGGGATATCTTGTCAGATATTCTCATGTCGGTAACAATTCCGCTTATGATTATGAAGTATGTCGATTCCTCTGCTGTATATGCCTTGACGGTGCCGGTTTTGTTTGTGCTGATTTCCGTGGCATTCAATCAGAATCGAATGCTGATTTTAACCGCCACTTTGACATTGGCCACATTACTGCTGCTGTGGATCATCCTGCCGATCCAATCGATTACGTTTGCTTATGCTGACCATCTATCAAGAATCTTCATTTTTATTATCATGATATGGATCGCTTCCCTCATAAATCAAATTTACTGCAAGAGGCTTGCACAATACGATGAGCAAGTGAAGCAACAGGAGTTGATTGCTGAAATTTCTGCTGAATTTGTCAGTGCGGACGAGCAGAATATCGATTACAAGATAAAGAGATTGCTGAAGACATGCGGGGAATACTTCCTGGCTGATCATGTGTACATCATTTTCTTCGATAATATTAACAAAGAGGTTAATTTACTGTATGAATGGCGCAATACGGGGATAAAATCTTTTGCGGAACTGATTGAGGATGCGGAGGAAGATAATTTGCCGGTTTGGCTGAATAAAGATCCGCTTACTGAACAGAGAATTTATATCACAAAGGTGGAGGATCTGGAGGAAAGTAGATCCGAAAAGAGATGGCTTAAGGATCAGCAGATCAATTCGGTACTGACCATGCTATTGATGGAAAAAGAAGAGGTTGTTGGTTTTCTTGGATTCCATGCCGCCAAAGATGAGAAGATACGGGAATACAGTACGCCGAACATGATACAGATGATCGGGAACCATGTGACTCATTCACTGCTGAAGGTCGCTGCAGAAAAGGAATTGAGCCATATGGCCTATTTTGATAATCTGACCGGCACTCCAAACAGGCTGCTGTTTAACAAGCGTCTTGAAGATGCCATGGAACAGGCTTCAAGATCCAATCGACTTGTTGGCTTGATTTATTTGGATCTTGATTTGTTCAAAACGGTCAATGATATCATGGGACATGATGTGGGGGATGCCTTTTTAAAGCAAGTAGCGCAAAACCTCTCCTCCTGTCTGAACGATGACGATACCCTTGCACGTTTCGGCGGAGATGAGTTTTTAATCTTTATTCCGCAAGCAGTTCATTCGGATGAAATTATCGATACGGCGAACCGAATTATTGAAATGTTCAGTCAGCCCATACGGGCTGGAAAACATGAGTTTTCAGTAACGGCAAGCATGGGAATTTCATTTTTTCCGATGGATGGTGACAGCCCGGAGGAGTTGGTGAGAAACGCCGACTTGGCCATGTACCGCTCAAAGGATTATGGGAAGAATCGATATACGGTTTGTTCCGAACAGCTGAAAACGGAATTCCTGTTAAAAAACGAATTGACAAACAGTCTGTATCATGCATTGGAAAGAGATGAATTGGAGCTTTACTACCAGCCAAAGGTAAAGTCAAACGGAGAGATCATCGGTGTGGAAGCTTTGGTTCGATGGAATCATCCGAAGAGAGGACTGATCCTTCCGGATGAATTTATACCGATCGCGGAAAGCATCGGCCTGATCAGCTCCATCGATCAATGGGTGGTACGAGAAGCCTGCCGGCAAAGCAAAGCCTGGCAGGATAAGGGATTTCTGAAAATGAAAATGGCATTTAATCTTTCCCCAGCCCAGTTTTATAGGGAAAGCTTCATCAATAGTATCGAAAGTGCAATAAAGGAAAATGAGCTGGATCCGGAATTCCTTGAAGTAGAAATTACAGAAAGCATCGCCTACTACCGGCCTGAAATTTTTATGAAAACTCTGGACAAACTGAAAAAACTGGGTCTGTCTGTTGCCATCGACGACTTCGGAACCGATTACTCATCCCTGAGTAGGCTGCGTTCCCTACCGATTGACCGAATAAAAATAGACAAACAGTTTACCGATGAAATACCTCACAACAAAAAACAGGGAGATATCGTGAAAGCGATCCTGGCGCTGGGCAGTATTCTGGGATTGAAGGTCACGGTTGAAGGTGTGGAAAATGAGCAGCAGTTTGAATTCTTTAAGGAGAACATTTGCGATGAGATTCAGGGCTATTACTTTTATAGGTCGATGCCGGCAAAGGAGATCGAGACGGTGTTGAAGCACTGATAACGCCTCGTTAAACGAAATAACGAGGCGTTAAACTTTGTTTTTTGTTATATAATTTTTCGTAAGGCGTGGAACGCATCCTCCGCTATCTCAATGGATTTATTAATGTCCTCATCCGTCAGTGCCGCATTGATGAAATGATTATGATGGGAGGTCAGGAAAATCCCGCGTTTTACACATTCCGCGATCCATTGCTGATGGATCATCAAGGAATCATCATCGGCAAGCCTCAGATAAAACAGGGATGGAGCGCCTGAAACTACCAGGTGGAAGCCATTGTTTGCAGCGGCAGATTTCAGACCGTCCGTCAGCTTCGTACCAAGCTCTTCGAAAAGCCTGGGAGCATTCAAGGCCTTCAGCTTATTGATGCAGGCAATACCCGCTGCAAAGGGCACTGCGCTCATCCAGTAGCTGCCGGTAAAGGTCAGGCTGCTGACTACATCTTTTAGTGATTCTCTTCCGCAGAGGGCAGAAACATTATATCCGTTAGCGAGAGCCTTACAGAAACAGATCAGATCCGCCTTAAAGCCGAAATAATGGTCGGATCCGGCAAGGTCGAGCCGGAAGCCCGCGCGGACATCATCTAGGATCAGAACGACATTATGGTCGTCACAGAGCTTACGGACCTTCTGCCAATAACCTTCCGAAGGAAAAAAGTTATCCTTTAAGTTGCCGTGCATATATGGCTGGGAGATAAGTCCCGCAATTTCTCCTTTATGATCGCTGAAGAGCTTTTCCAATGCGGTAAAGTCATTGAAGTCGACGTAAAGGTTATTGATAACGTCTTCCTCGAGGACGCCGGGGTAATCAAGCTTTTGAGTCCAGGGTGAAACTCCGTGATAATAACCGTTAAAAAATACGATCTTTTTCCGGCGGGTTGCTGCTCTTGCAGTCAAAACAGCGAGGGAGGTCACGTCGTTTCCATTCTTTGCAAAGAATGCCCAGTCGGCACAGTCCACCGTTTCCACCAGAAGCTCAGCAAAGTCAACCATGACGGAGGAAGGGATCGTTACGCAGTTTTCTTTCTTTAACTGGTCCAGTGCGGCACCATCCACATCTTCATCACAGTATCCAAGCACGTTGGGACCGTATCCGCACATGTAGTCGATAAAATCGTTTCCATCCAGATCCCAAAAGTGGGAGCCTTTTGCCCTGGATGAAAAGAAAGGGAAAGCGCTTTGCGGTATGTAACAGCCTTCCGATGGCCCCTGATGTCCGTAGATACCGGAGGGGATCACTTTAAATGCCCGCGCAAAGGCTTCATGACTTTTGGGGTATTCATAAACCGGGAATTTCATATCAGTAACCTCCTAACTTAAATACTGGCCGACACGATCAAGGATACGGTTCATATTGTCGATCATGTTCAGCATGCCGCGCATTGTGACACTTCCGTTGCAGATGCAGGCCATGGAGCTGACTTCTCCGTTCAATAACTGTCTGGTAATATCCAGACTGGAAAAGGTCATGGCAGCTCTCGGATTTTCACACTGCTTTTTTATCGTAGTCAGATGATGGTTCTTAACATTCACGGTTACACCCATCACATCTTTGATATCGATTGCAATATCACCGTCAGGCATCAAACCGGCACTGAACCTTCCGCTTTTATCTACATTACCGATCTGTGCGATAGCGGCTGCAGCCGTATAAAGGGTCAATTTCGTATTGATTTCACGTATTTTATTATCCACTAAATCCTCTTTTGACGGTTTCAGGTACTTTGTCAGCAATTCTGTCAGCGGCACAAACGTCTTTGTAAGGAATGAGATTTTTGTAAATCCTTTTGAAGGGATCGGCGTAACGGTTCCGTCGATGAGGCCATTGAATTTCTCACAGGATGAAAAGGGGAGCTTGATCGTACAATTGCCGCACCCTTCCGTTATACGGCAGCTCCCGTCGGAAAAGGACAGTGTAGCGCTTGGCCCGTCCTTCACCTCAAATCCGATGGAGATGGGCCCTTTCTCTTTTAAGATATCCTTCGCTTCGGGAACCAGTTCACATAAATTTTCGAGGGTGCCAAGCACAGCGAATAAATTCACATAAGCTAATGTCCTGCTATCAGTCTGCGTTAACAATATTTACACCTCCTCTATAGGTTGGATCTATGCTTTCTGTATAACATAAATTTGCAGATCCGGTATAGTAAAAAAGGGAAGTTGGGGCTGATTGACAATGGGAAAAACTCATATATAATGAAGATAAACGGATCCCTCATGCGGATCCATATGCGGGAAGGGCGAAGCCGCCGGGTGTTGTTATGAATATGGAAAACTGCAGCAAGCCTGCGAATTATGTTCCTTATCAGCCGGGTTTTGAACAAAAACTTCATTACCATAATTTTATTGTGCCTGAGCGCCATCCCTTATATGGAATCGTATCGGACTTCTATCAGTTTGATTCCAACTCTTTGAACGGTGAAGTTTGTGTCATCCCCGACGGATGCATGGATTTATTATTTCGTTACGACAGCGGTAACGTTACAAAAACTCTGGAAGGCTACCATCTGAAAAAGGTTGTGATACCGATCAATCAGTTGGGAAGCGCCTTTGGGGTCCGTTTTGTTCCCGGAGGACTTGCGAATATCATCAAGATACAGACCTCAGAGTTGATCGGAGAACAGGTGCCGCTTACGGATTTTCTAAAAAGGGATCCCCTGCTGGATCAAATGGAGGAATCGCGGGATTTCACTCAGCGTATCGCAGTGATATCGAAATATCTTTTGAATCAGATACATAGGAGCTACGGCTCTGCAGATGTTGTACGCTATTGCACCGATAAAATCATCAATCATCAGGGAAATGTCCACATCGGTGATTTGTCGAAAGATACCGGTTATTCCATCCGGTATTTAAGGATTTTATACCATCAGCACGTTGGAATTTCTCCGAAAGAATTGTGTGAAATTATCCAATTTCAGAATTCCTTTCTGCAGTTTGCCCATTTGCAGAAAGAGAAAAAGGAATTTTCTCTTTGTGATCTTGCCGTTGAGGCGGGATATTACGACCAGTCTCATATGAATAAATGCTATCATAAAATGGTCGGATCTCTTCCTCAGAAATTCTTTATCGAAATGAATCAGTAACAATTCCGCTATGCGGATGAATCATGATATTACATATTCCAGGAGGAGTTCTTATGAGGAAGATGTTTTTTATTAATCTTTTTATGGCCTTATTTATTATTTTTGCATTATCCGTAAATTCCGACATTCCTGTCAATGCGGCGGTGTCCGACCGTTATTACGTTTCTCCTGACGGTTCCGATTCCAACCGGGGGACGGAAAAGCAGCCGTGGAGATCCATCCAGAAAGCCGCTGAATCCGCAGCCCCCGGAAGTACGGTGCAGATCAAAGCTGGGACCTATTATGAGAGAATCAATATCAAAGTTTCAGGTACTTCAGCTGAAAAACCAATCATTTTCAGAAATTATAACAATGATAAAGTTATCATAGACGGCTCCAAATCCTCTGCATCAGCACAGGAGGATCTGATCCATATCAGCAATCAAAGCTTTGTTAAGCTGATTGGTCTTGAGATCGTGAACAATACCAACAAGGATAAGGATTACTTTGTTACCGGCATTGGTGTATGGGGCAAAGGCGAGGGCATTGAAATCAGAAACTGCAAAATACATCATATCTGGTATACCGGTTCCTCCGGCGATACAGGCGCCCAGGCAATTGCGGTCTACGGAAGAGACGATAACGAACCGATAACCGGACTTGTGATTGAGGGAAACGAGATCTGGGATATCAAGTGCGGGGCCAGCGAGGCGGTAGCACTCAACGGCAATGTCGATGGTTTTGAATTCACCAATAATTATGTCCACGACACCAACAATATTGGATTGGCACTGATCGGTGATGCCAGAAACGGTTTTGTCGGGCAGAACAAAATGGAACGGAACAGCTGTGAGGCGAATCCGAGCTACCCGAAGGATGATTACAGTGCGGGCGGTATTTATGCAGACGGCGCGAAGGATACAACGATCGCGTATAATATTTGCACAGGGAATGATATTGGAATCGAAGTGGGAAATGAGGCCAGAGATAAGGTCAGCAAAGGCATTATTGTACGGGACAACCTGATTTACGGAAATAATGCCTGCGGAATACAAGTCGGCGGTTATGATATTAACAGAGGCTGGGCGGCGGATTGTCAATTTTTGAACAACACTCTGTATAACAATGATACCAAAAATCAGGGACGGGGCGAAATCAATATCGCAAAGTGTCATGACCTCCTGTTCAGCAGCAATATCGTTTATACCGGGGCTCAGAATTTGGCTGTTACCACAGAAGGTTTCGGTGATAAATACATCTATAATATCAATTTTAATCATAATATCTATTATGGGCCGGGCGGCTCCCGCGGTCTCAGATTCATAGGAGTTGATACGGGACGGGTAGGTCTGAATATGTGGAAATCGAAAACAATGCAGGACGGAAGCTCCAGGATCGCTGACCCCAAATTTGTGGACGCCGCAAAGGGCGACTTCCGTCTGCTGCAGTATTCCCCTGCGATAGACTTTGGTAATCCTGCATATATTGACTTAGAAAAAGAAAAGGATTTCGGCGGAAGCTTGCGGATCAATGGAAAGGCCATCGATTGCGGCGCATATGAGTTTTGACCGGATGTGGAACATTTTGGGAATGATCTGCGTCTAAATAGAAATTGATAGATTAGGGGTAATAAAAAATGAATGAATTGAAAAGTAAAATCACATCAAACATCGTTATCGCTCTTATTGCTGCGCTTGCTATTGTAGCGTCATCGTTGATCCTCGTCGATGGCGTTGAAGCAATCAAAGGCGGCAACAATAAAATCATCGTAACAGGATCGGCAAAGCAGCAGATCACGTCGGACTTGATTGTCTGGGCCGGAAGCTTCACAGCGAAGTCACCGGCATTGCAGGAAGCCTACACAAAACTGGAGGCGGACAAGGCAAAAGTTATGAATTATCTTTTAAAGCAGGGTGTTCCAGAGGATAAAATCGTCTTCTCGTCCATCAATACCAATACCTATTACATAGTATTGCCAAGCGGTCAATACACCAGCGATGTTGACTACTATGAACTGAATCAGACCGTTACAATCAGCTCCGGAGAAATTGACAAGGTTACGGAAATATCCAGAAATGTTACGGAACTCATCAATGAAGGCATCCAATTCCAGTCCAACGCACCGCAGTACATGTTCACCAAAATTGCAGACATGAAGGTGACCATGCTGGCTGAGGCCACCAAGGATGCAAGAAAACGTGCGGAGATGATCGCTGAGAATGCAGGAAACAAGCTTGGACAGCTCAAGTATGCAGATATGGGAGTCATTCAGATCGCGCCGCTTTATTCCAATGAGGTTTCCGATTACGGAATGAACGACACCTACTCTTTGGAAAAAGAAATCACGGCCATCGTCCACTGCGAATTTGAGATCAATTAGAAAGTCAATTTATTATAAAAGCGGCGTAAGCCGCTTTTTTA
>CAZTEH010000046.1:0-29127 GCA_964612345.1 uncultured Oscillospiraceae bacterium
TTGTTTTTTCAATCTTGGCGGGCTATTTTTTGCTTAATTTGCTTCGGAATTCAGGATAGTAGCACAAGTTGCCGTTTTAGGCAAGTACTTTTTTATCATTTCGTTAGTTCCATCCGTGTCGGTTTTTTCCTTCTGTTAATAAAAACACTCTCCTCGGAGCTCAGTTTGATCATCGTCATCTGATAATTGGTCAGGCCGCCCGGTTTTATTTTATCCGACACCCTCAAAGGTTTTAAACCACGGGCATATTCCACCGCGTTGATCCCGATTTCTTTAAAAAGCGAATAGGTTGAAAACGGCATATTGAACGATACCTCAAGGCTGTCTTCCGCCGAATAATCCGCATGATTGATTCGGACCATACCCTTTGATTGGATGCCGATCCCGATCCCTGTTCTGCTGAAGCCCGCGCTGAGCTTGGCAATTTCCGCCAAATCATCCGTGTGATAAATCTTGACGACAGCAGCACTCATTCCGGCCTCTTCCACACCTTCTAAGATTTTCCCCAAAATAAGGAAATGGTTGTTGTATATTTCCGTTGCCGTACCTTTATTTGCAAATGCGGGAGAAATTCCCACGACGATATCCGCTTCACAGGCTTCCGCGTTCTTAAGCTCACTCAGGTTGTAGAAGCCTTTTTTCTTATCCGCCACACCCTGTTCGTTCAGGATATTCTCAGGAACCAAGGCGGTGGTCTTCTTTTTTAATTTTTCCCAGCGCTCTCCCTGCAGGCGATATCCGGTTCCCGGCCCCTGATAGTCATTGGGGTCGTTCAAGCCGCTTACCGTTTTGAAATCCTGATCAAAGATGGTGGCAACCTGCAGATAGTCACCGCATACCCGTTGCTTCAGCATTTTTAAAACATTGTCACCGACCCGGGCAAAGCCTCCCCGATATAATGCTTTTACAATATCGATGGCATTGACGCCTTTATTTAAAAATTCCTGTGCTGCCACCAGATCGTTGGCCATATTTCTCGGAGGCATTTCCTCGTTGGAATAAGCGTAGGTGGCTGCTTCCACCTCTTCATCGGTAATGGCCGGCAATCCAAGACCCTTGAATACCGCCTGGCATGCTCTTGCCGCTTTATTTCTGGCAGCGATGGCGTTCTCCTCCAGAATCGGTTCGATCCCGCCGTCGATCTGCATATCTCTCTGAATCATATAATAATCGTCATAATCGTCACAGTCTGTATTGGAGCCGGCAAACAGATCGTCAAAATTTGGTGTGGCGCTGTAGCCTGAAGTGATGAAATCCGTTCCCGGCATCATCTGCATCAGCAGCTTAGCCGTTCTTCTCATATCGGAGTGGGAGAAGGTCTGGTCATTTCCCGAGGCCACCTCCATATCAAGCAGGGATACCACCAGATTTTCCGCTGCAATGGCAAGAAAGCCCTCCGGTACCGCCGTGGTGATCCCGATACAGCTGATGGATCCGTTTTGGACCCCCTGAGCTCCGCAGGACCGTGCCAGATACACACAAAGGATCTCCAGATACAGCATGGACTTTTTGTTGCTGTGACCCAGCAAAACCTCCGCTCCTGTTCCAGAGGTAAATCTCATTTTTATTCCGCGGGATGCGTAGATGGAGGCAAGAAAAGCCTTGGACCATATGGTGTCATCCCCATCATCCATTGCGGCTTCCGTGCCGTAGAGGGATACAGTTTCCGCATAGCTGGTCAGACCCAGCATTCCCATTCGTACTTCTAACGATTCCTCCATGGAGCATTGGGTCAAAACTCCGCCTCTGCAGGTCTGTCCACCCACCAGAATGGATAACGCATTCAATGGAGCATATCTGGAAACGGCACAGGTCGTCTCTATTTCAGAAAATCCGCGCAGGGTCGCTTCCGCCGCATCCGCCGCAAGGAGTGCAGGATTATCCTTGATATTTGTAACGATGGCCTGATTGGCCGGGGTTTTCCTCACCCTCATCTTCATCTGGCCCATCATGATTTCCACTGCATTGAGGCATCGAACGACCTGCAGCATCTTGGCCGGCGTGATCGCAGTTGTGATCTTGATGATATCTTCCCTTTTTACATTGATATCGACGATCATTTTCGCAATGACAGAAGGCTTAAGAGACATGGCATAGTCGGCCATCTCGAGATTGATCCCGTGTTCTGCAATAAAAAGCTCCAGGGAATCAAAATCCTGATACGCCTTCCCGTCCATCTCCGCGATCCTGCCATCCTCAATCCGGATGCCGGGCATAGGATCATAGGGGGAGTTCATTGCAGAGAGTCCGCCCTCAGCCCATTCTGTGAAAAAGCTGTCCCGGTTGATCGGCCTCTTTTCCAATTTTTCAAATCGTTTTGAACGCTTCAAAGCTATCGACTCCTTCGCTTTATTTATCTCCCTTGAGTTTCTTTCTCTTTTCGTAAACCTCGCCGGCTTGCCTTACAAATGCCGCATTGAGAACAGCCCCTTTGGCTTCGAGTTCCTCCGCGATCTTGAAAAGTTCTTCTTTCGTCGAACGGAAAGGCCGCATAGCACCATAGATCTCCAGAACCCTTTCATCGGAAAAGGAAGTGAGCTCCGCTGCTCTTCTCAGATTTGCCGCCATCTGGCCGTTTCCCGCAGATTCGGCGATTTGGGCCTGATATTCCAGCGTCTGATCACTGATCCGGCAGTCCTCGATCCGGACATTTCCCTCCAGCACATGTTCCATGGTGATCTCATCTATTTTTTTGCCCGTGGGAGTCAGAATCAGCTCAGGACGTTTATCTGCCAGAGGATAATCTTTTTTCACATTCAGTTTTTCCATTACTCGGTTACCTGCTACTCAAAATATGGACAAATATACCCATATCGAGATAATTCCTGCTTCAACGTGTCTGTCCTCGTACAGTTGCCTATACTACTGACATTTGATATAACACTCCACAGGCTTAAATTCCCGACTAGCCACCGGTACATATCTGCAGACAGCTTGATTATGCTGTTTTGTAGATTTTAACATCCCTCAGATTAAGACTTGCATTGAAATCTCTAGCTTCCGCATATCCACATTCACATGTATAGATTCTATCTGAAAGTTTTAAATCAGATTTTATATTTCCACACGCATGACAGGTTTTAGAACTTGGCTTGGTTTTTACCAGTTCATTTATAATCTGATTGCTATAGTCAGTGCGAATATGATCAAGTCTCTGATGAAGTTTTTGTACCTTTAGAACTTGCTTTTTGATATTTTGCCCAGCAGCTTCTCCTTTCAATTTCTTACTGCGCTTTTTTAAACTCTCATATTTCCTTGAAAGTTTACGCTGTTCCCGCTTTAACTTCTTTTCTAATTGTTTTATGTGTTTTGTTTTATTAATGTTTTTATAAGTACTGCCATTGCTGCATACTGCAAAATCTTTAATGCCTAAGTCAATCCCGATTCCAAAATCATTTAACTTTGGTTTGACTTGTTCTGCTTCTCATAAAGTATCACTCTCCTTATGTCTACATTTTACCTCTATTGTATATTTTTGTAAACATATTAAGTAATTATTTCATCCTCCTTGATATGAAGTTCCAGTTCAACCGGCGGTTTTTTGCTGACAACCAGTTCGGTTTCTTTGATATGAAGTAAAGCTGCTTTGATCTGGTATTTGGCCAGGGCCATCTGATCGTTCAGCGTAGGCACCGGCTCCGGTGTGATCCCTTTGCCGTACCGCGCGGCATTCTTCCCGATCTGGCGGTAGATTTCCGCATCATATAACGGAGCCTGCGGGAAGATCTCCAGATTGTCCAGCTGCTGCAGATCCCTCTGATGGATCATGATGGTCCCCTTGGACTGAATTCCGATGCTGATCCCCGAGCCGGAGAGCTTCGCGGCCTCATTTGCAAAGGAGCAAAGGTCGGAGCTGTTGTAATACTTTACAAACCTCGGTTTAAAGCCTTCCTCCTCCACTCCCGCCGCCAGCTCTCTCACGACGATGGCGTGTGACAGCCCGACGATGGTTTCCCTTTGCTGTACTCCAAAGGAGGGGGATACTGCAATGATGATCTCGTCGGGATCCCCGCTTGGTTTTGCGATATCCAATTCCTTGATTTCCAATATTAATTTCTTTTCTGTGTTTATCATTCCATCCACCCTTAGAAGTCCTTCGGTCCCAATATGTTCTCTTTCTGTATGATTTTATTCCAGCGCTCTTCGGAAATCTGGTAACCGGTTCCCGGTCCTTCATAAAGATTCGGGTCGTTTAATGCGCTTTCCAGATTGAATTCCTCATCAAAGATGGCTGCCGTATGCAGGTAGTCTCCGGTGATCCGCTGCTTCAGCATATCCAAAACATTCTCCGAGACATCGTGAAAGCCCTTTTCCCATAGTGCTTTGGCAACGTCAAAGCCCGTATTGTTTGCCAAAAACCGTTCCGCCGCTTTCAGATCCTCCACCATATTTCGCTTCGGCATATCGTAGCTGGAATAAGCATAGGTTGCCGCTTCCACCTCGGCCTCGGTTATTTCCGGCAGATCAAAATATTGAAAAACTCCCTGCAATGCTTTCGCGGCCTTGTTTCTCACACGGATGGCATCCTCCTCACGGATGGGATGAATCCCTCCGTCCACGCGCATATCGCGCTGCAGGATATACCAGTCATCATAATCGTCGCAGTCGGTATTGGAGCCTGCAAACATATCGTCATAATTCGGCATGGCACTGAACCCGGAGCTGATGAAGTCGGTTCCCGGAAGCAGCTGCATGAATACCTTTGACATTCTTCTCATGTCGGAATGGGTAAAGGTCTGGTCATTTCCCGACGCCACTTCCAGGTTCAGCATGGAAGCCATGAGGTTTTCCGCCGCGATGACCCGGAAGCCTCCGGGAACCGCCCCCGGAATCCCGATACAGCTGACGGATCCGTTTTGCGTTCCCTGCACGCCGCAGCCCTTGGTCAGGAACAAACACCTTGCCTCCAGGTACAGCATGGATTTTTTTTCGGTATTTCCCATTAAGACCTCGGCACCTGTGCCGGAGGTAAACCGCATTTTGATTCCTCTTGACGCGTAGATCGACGCCAAAAACCCTTTTGACCATGGCGTGTCGTCTCCATCGGTCATGACGGCCTCTGTTCCGTAAACCGATACGGTTTCTGCGTAGGAGGTCAATCCCTTCATTCCCATTTTCAACTCCAGCGCTTCCTCTAAAGAACATTGGGAAAGCACTCGTTTCTTGCCGCAAAGTCCCCCCACCAGCAACGCAAGCGCATTAAACGGCGCATAACGGGATACGGCGGTGGTGGTTTCTATTTCCGAAAATCCGCGCAGGACTGCCTCTGCGGCATCGGCTGCCATCAGGATGGGATTGTCCTCAAGGTTTGTGATATGTGCCTGGTTTGACGGCCTTCTTCGGGCTCGCATTTTCATCTGCGCCATCATGATTTCCACGACGTTCAAATGGCTCATCACCTTTGTTATTTTGGCAGGCGTAATGGCCGTCGTTATTTTAATGATCTCATCTCTGGGGATATTGACGTCCACCAGCATCCTCGCGATCGCAAGGGTGTCGATTTTCATGGCGGTTTCCGCATGTTCCAGACTGATGCCATAATCGGCAATGAACAGATCGATGGAATCGAATTGTTCTCTTCTCTTTCCATCCATTTCAACAATAACCCCGTTTTTGATCTCCATGCTCGGCTCCGGATCATACTGGGATTCCATGGCGATCAAGCCGACTTCCGCCCATTCCTCCGAAAAGCCGTCCAGATTGATCGGTCTTTTTTCCAGGATCTCAAATCTCTTTGATCTTTTCATTGCTGCCCACCTCTCCTTCGCACAGAATTGTCATGCAGGACATGTTATCATCCATTGAGAAATCCACAAAATAAAAAGCAATCTTTTGCGAAAGAATCAACTCCAGATTTTGCTTCAAGACAGGGAAAAACTTTGCAACCAGCTTCCTTCTTGTATGGGCTACCGCCTGTTTGCTGTATTCGTCGTCTAAAATAGACTGCTCCACAAAAGTCAAAAATTCCACGCCAATGATCACTACAAGATTCCCCGTAATGATCACCTTTGCGTCCCTCAGGCCCTTTTGGAAGTTCTTATGAACCCAGGATTTGTAATAATCCTCGACCTCTTTCCGCATCTTATTCATCATTTTGCTGTCACAGTTCTGATTCATCCATAATATCCTTTTAAAGTCGCCTCGGCAAGAACATGTCCCTCCATGGCGTGGAGCAGCTCATTATAATAAAACCCTTTCTGCAATCCCAGCAGGGTGTCCAATGCATAGATCTTTGTCTCGTATTCGTGTTTTCGTTCCGGTGCCGGCCCCCCGTAATGGAGTGTCAAATCCTTTTCGATATCCGCGTAGGGTCCGTAAGGGATCGACCAGCTGTTGGTCCCTTGGATCAGGCGGTCCTCTTTCCTGCTGGCATTTTCCTCAAGAGAAGTGATCTCTGCAGGGATATCCGCCGCCAGCCAGTGGATCCAGCTAAAGCCCTCGTCGGGAACATTGTCATAATCCTGAAAAACAATGGCGAAGGATTTTGTTCCGACCGGAGCGCCTTCCCACGCATAAGGCAGGGATCGTTGCGGAACGCCCTGGATCACCTCGTCGGAGTTGATTCCGAAGCGGTCCTCGATCACGCTTTGTTTGATTCCTTTGCTGCTTAGTTGAAACATAGTATGCCCTCCATTTCGAGAAATGGCTTGTTTTTTACGATCCTTGCCGCATTTTTTCCGATGGTCTTTGCCGTCTCATTTTCCGTGACCGTATCATCAAACAGCTGACCCGGTTTTTTCAGCTGTCTGGTAAATACGGCGACCCGCTCCTCAGACACCGTGGCAACGACCCCAAGTCCGGCTCTTTTTGTAAGCTCATATGCTTCTAAATGCGTCAGTTTTTCCGTTATTATTTTATACGGCAGACCTTCCTCTTCAATGCCATGGCCGACGGCTTCGGCCAGAAATTGAGCTTCCGGATCGCCGCAATAAATTTCGATGCAGGGCAAAGCGGCGTTTTTAATTGCTTCCATTGTTCAAGTCCTCCAGATAGGATAACAGCAGTCCAGTCGCCACAGCATTTCTCGGGCCTTCCGTTTTTCTCACATTTGCCTTTCCGCTGACGATACCATAATAGGAAAGCACATCCGTAACCATATTTCCCAGTTCAAAATCCAGAGAAGACCCTCCTACCAGGACCACATGCTCAAATTCACTGATGTTCCCCGTGATGGATACCTTCTTCAATGCCCTTAATATATTCTGAATGAGAACTTTTTCCTTCGCCTCTCTGCGGACCTGCTTGATTTTTTCCAGCGGCTTCTTTGTCTTGACCGCCTTCCACCCCTCCGGCTTTACAATGATCGTTCTGGCAAAGAGCTTGCTGTCGATGGCTTCCTCGAAGAATTCAACGCTGCCGTCCTCATGCCTGATATGATAGAGCGATTCCACCTTTGCAAGGGGATATTTTTTAATGTCCTCGGCCAGACGAAAATCGTCCAGACCAAGCTCTGCGCTGATCAGCATCGTGACCATATTCCCCGCTCCGGCAAGATGGATCGGTTTTGTTTTTCCGTTTTCATTCATCAGACAGGCGTCTGTTGAGCCTGCGCCGATGTCCAGCACCAGCAGCGGTTTATCCGTACCCGGCGTTGTCAATGCGCCCCGGACAGCCATGCTGCCTTCCACCCCGCCGATCTCGATGGGGATATGAAGCTCTTTGGACAGTGCATGGGCCAGACGTTCCATATGAAGCCTGTGGGTCTTTACCATTGCCGCGATGCCCACGGCCTTTTCCATGGCAAACTCATTGGCCAGATTACCCTGTACCTCCTTCGGTACGATGGTGTCCACCGCCATCAGATCCTTGATAAAAACTTCTCTGCTGTCCTGTTCGGTGAGATTTGCCATTTCCAACCGGACCTTTTCCAGCATTCCGCCTACATTGGTCCCGGTAGTACCGGTAACATCCTTGATGTCGTGGACCTTGCCCACCACCGCCATGATTTCCCGGGCGCCGTGATCCACGGAAGCCTTGTAGGTCTTTTGTTCGCCATGGATCATGATTTCTCCCGCCGGGATCCGTCTCTCTTTGATTTCTCCGGAAGGTGTCTTAATCACCACGGCAGAGCGATTCCCGATGAGCGCTTTTGCAATGGGAACGATCTGCTTCGTTTCCTTGGCGTCAAGTCCGAATACCGTAGCGATTCCATAGGGGTTTGAAAGGAGATCGATACATGCTCCCAACGGCGCTACCTCTACCGCGCTGAGCATGCCCAGCGGAACCCGGCTGATGATCTCCACCTCATCTACGATTGGGATTTTGCGGTCCAGACGATTGTTTACCAAAACGCCATCGTCTTTTTTCAGGATGGCGCCTTCTATTTGTACTCCATTCTTGTATTTATCATTGATTATTCTTACCGCATCCACGAAGTCGACTTCTTCCGGTACGACAACAATATACTTTTCACTTTTATTTGCTTCTTCCAGCTGACTGATCAATATGGTCTTTCCGATCCCGAGACCGATTCCGCCCGGCGTATCCGGATTGTGACCGATCAAGGTAGACTCGGTAATAATTGTCTCCGTTATGGTTTCCATGGCAAAATCACCGATGACCGGCGTTGCCTCATTGATCCTTATGAGCTCCAGATCCGTAAGCTCGATGCCCATCTTTTCAGCCGCATCCTTTAGGGATAGTTTGATCCCCTGAATATTTTCTTTTGTGCCCTTGATTCCGGTGGTTGCCGAAATACCGCTGACACACCCAATTAATTTTCCGTCTTCGATTTTCCCTAATGCTGTTTCCGTTGTTGCGTTTCCGATGTCTACTCCGGCAACATATTTTAACATGTCCGATCTCCTTGCCTGCTTCTTAATTGGAAAGTGAGACTGACCTTTATGAGATCAGTCTCATTTAATGTGAGTCTATCATCTTTTCTAAAATTAGTCTACACGGAACATCTTTCGGTCTTCATAAACCTCGGCGGTCTCTCTCAGCAAGGCTGCGTTGATCTTTGCCTCATATTTCGTCTCTAATTCGTCAGCAATTGCCAGGAGCTCTTCTTTCGTGGAAACATGAGGTCTCATGCGGTTGTAGATCTGGATGATCCTTTCATCGGGAATGCGAGTCATTTCCGCCGCTCTTCTGAAGTTTCCGCCGATTGCAGGGTTACCGAAGGATTCCTGGATCTCCGCCTGATAGACCAATGTCTCTGCACTAATTCTGCAGTCAGCCGGAGTTACCTTTCCGGAAAGGATGTTTTCCATGTTGATTTCGTCTATGGATTTCCCGGTCTGTGTTTTGATCAGTTCCGGATGTTTTTCATATAGGGGATAATCCTTTAATGCATCTAGCTTTTTCAGCATAATTGACCTCCTTTTAAAGTTATTACGGGATTCATCAATCCAAGTTAAACTCTTCCTCGATGGGGCGCAGATACTTCTTGCCATAGACTAGATAGTAAACGACGGCAACAGCATAAACGACCAATACCCATTTCAATACTGCAATATTATAAAACAATACACAGACAAATAAGAGAATTACGGTAATCAAAGCCAACACCGGCACGATTGGATAGGCAACCTTAAAGGGCCGGTCCATGTTCGGTTCTTTCTTTCTGAGAACGAAAGTGGTTATGATAACGATGATATACATGATCAGAGCTGCAAATACAGAAATCGTAACCATTATGGCTGTCTGCCCGGTCATTGCCAAAGCAAGGGCGAAGGCGGCGGGAACCACCAAACCCACGGTAGGGCAGCCCCATTTGTTCAATCTAGCAAAGACAGGCGGAAGATATCCGGTTCGGCCCATAGCGAAGGTCTGTCTGGAGAAAGCCAGAACGATAGCTGAGAAGGAAGCCACCATGGAGAACAAAGCAATGAATGCAATGACCTTTGGCCATACGCTTCCAGCTCCAAGTGCAAGTTCCAGGGACTTGGCTAGCGGATAATCGTATTTAGACACTTCCATATAATCGGCAATACCAGCAGGCAGGAAAAGTGCAATCAAAGAAGCAATAAACAGTGTTATGATAGCAGGAATATATCCTTTTGGAATATCCCTTCTCGGGTTTTCCATTTCTTCCGCCTGCATCGCTGCCCCGTCTATGGCAAAATAGAACCACATCGCATAGGTCATTGCACCGGCAACGCCTGAAAACCCATTGGTAAATGCAGGATCGGTAAAGAAATTGGACGATTCAAAGTGCGGAGCGGCAACAGCTGCATAAATAACTAAACCAACGAGGGAAGCCAGTGTTACCACCAGTTCCAGCACAGAAGATGATTTTACGCCGAATAAATTGATCAGCACGAAGAAACAGAAAAAGATGACTGTCGCCCAAAAAGCCGGAATAGCAGGGATCAGGTAATTGACCAAAGCGCCTGTGGTAATGGCAACAGCACAAGGGGCAACCAGGAAAGCAATTAGTACGGAAAAACCTGTTATAAAGCCAGCAAAAGGACCCATAGCCCTTCTGGCATATGCGGAAGGCCCGCCGGCATGAGGTATGCTGGTTGCCAATTCTGTATAACAAAATAAAAAGGTAACGTACATAATGGTTACTGGAATAAAGGCTACCAGGAAGGATACGGGGCCGCCTGTTGCGAATCCATAACTGAATCCGTAATATTGGCCTGAGATAACGAGTCCAACGGCAATCGCCCACAAATGAATCGGCTTTAGAACTTTTTTCAAATGTACTTCTGTATTGTTGTTTGACATAATAAGTTCTCCTTTTCTTTTAAACTAATAATCTAAGGAATTAATAAATAAATAATTTAAGGAATTAAAAAACAAATAATGCGATACCGAGGTTAAAACCGAATGTCAACATTTACAGCTTTTTTTAGTTTATCCATCATTTCGCCTTCTTTAAAATGAAGCAGTGTTGACTTAACCAAATACTTGGAAGGTACCATGAAATCATTGAGGATCTCAACCGGCTCAGGATTTTCTCCCTTTGCATATTTGGCTGCGTTTTTCCCTATCTTTCGATAGATCGTTTCATCATAAAGCGGAGATTGTGGAAATAATTCCAGATTGTCCAGCGGAACCAGATCCCTCTGATGAATCACCGTTGTGCCCCTTGACTGCAGGCCAACACAGATTCCGGAGCCGGAAAGCTTCGAGCCCTGACTTGCGATGAGGGCCAGATCTGTTGAGTTGTACACTTTGACGAAGCGGTATTTCATACCTTCTTCTTCAATGCCCGCACACAGCTCTTTCAGTATCTTATCCAGTCCAATGTCAACGATGGATTTTTTGATTTTGGTTCCAAAGGCCGGTGAAACTGCTATGACAACTTCATCCGCACTTGTTCCCTGCTGAGCCGTCTCCAACTCGGTCACTTTGATGTTGTTTTCGTATTCGTCTGTCATGTTTGCACCCTCCTTCCTAAACATCCTGAGGCTTGAGCGCACTGAATTTCTCTTTCAATTCCGCCCATCGCTCATCGCTTACCCGGTAGCCCGTTCCCGGACCCATGTAATCGTTCTGATTGTTGATTGCACTCATTACCTTGAAATTCTCATCCAAAACGGAAGAGGTATGGAGATAGTCACCGATGACCCGCTGCTTCAGCATGTTCATGACCCTTTCGGCGATCTCTTCGAACCCGTTATCATGCAAGCCCTTTACAATATCGAAGCCTGTGATTCCCCGTTCCATCATGTTCGTTGCTGCCTTCATATCCTCCGCTTTGTTTCTTGGAGGCATATCTGTGTAGCAATAGGCGTAGGTCGCCGCTTCCACTTCTTCATCGGTGATTTCAGGAAGTCCCAAATGCCGGAACACGGTCTGGCATACTTTCGCCGCCTTGTTTCGGACTGCGATGGCATCCTCTTCCTTGATGGGTTTGATGCCGCCGTCAACCTTCATGTCTCTTTGCAGCACATAGAAGTCGTCGTAATCGTCACAGTCTTCATTGGAGCCGGCAAATACATTGTCAAGATTCGGAATTCCGCCGAAGCCTGATGTGATGTAGTCGGTACCCGGCATAAACTGCATTGCCAGCTTGACGCCTCTTCGGAAGTCGGAATGGGTAAAGGCCGTATCATTTCCTGCCGCAACTTCAATGTTCAGCATGGAAGCGATGAGGTTTTCCGCAGCGATGGCACGGAATCCGTTTGGAAGTGCTGCAACCAGTGGGATGGCATTGATGGACCCGTTTTGGATCCCCTGTACGCCGCAGGCCTTTGTGAGGTAGAGACAGCGAACCTCCAGGTAAAGCATGCTCTTTTGTTCCGCATTTCCCATCAATACTTCCGACCCGGTTCCCGAGGTGAATCTGATCTTGATTCCTCTGGAAGCATAGGCAGATGCCAGGAACGCTTTGGAATAAGCCGTGTCGCCGCCGTCGATCAATACGGTTTCCGTCCCGTAAACGGACAGAGTCTCCGCATAGGAGGTAAAGCCTCTCATCCCCAGCTCCAGCTCGGTTGCTTCCTCCATGGAGCATTGATTGAGGACCCCAGCTCTTCCGGTTTGTGCACCCAGCATCAGCGCAATGGCATTAAACGGAGCATAACGGGCAAGGGCGCAGGTGGTTTCCACTTCTGCAAAGCCTCTCAAGGCTTCCTCTGCCGCATCGGCGGCAATCAACACCGGATTGTCATCCAGATTGGTTGCATGTGCCTGATTTGCAGGGTTTTTTCTTGCTCTCATCTTCATTTGAGCCATCATCATCTCTACGACATTGAGATGATTGATCACTTCCACCAGCTTTGCAGGAGTACAGCTGGTACAGATTTTTACGATCTCCTGTCTTGATACGTGAATGTCTACGAGCATCCTTGCGATTGCCAGCGAATCGATGCTCATGGATCGTTCCGCCTCAGCAACGTTGATTCCGTAATCTGCGATAAACTTGTCAAGGGAATCGAAGTCTTTTCTTTCCTTGCCGTCCATTTCGGCAATTCGGCCATTCTCGATGCGAATGCTTGGTTTTGGGTCGTTCGGTGACTCCATGGTGACCAGGCCAACGTCCACCCACTCATAAGAAAAGCCGTCTGAATTGATTGGCATCTTTTCCAGCTTTTCAAATCGTTTTGATCTTTTCATCTTACCCGTTACGTAAAACTTATAAAACTCTACAAAAACATATAAAAGCTTACGTTTACTTCCTCATTCAACGCATCCGACCTCGGCGAACCTACTATCGTTTGACGTGATGCTCCAGAGGCTTAAATTCCCGTGTAACTCACGGTACACAGTATCATAATTCGTTTACTTTATATCTTGATAAATTAATACTTGCGTTCTTATCCCTGTCTATTACAGTACCGCAGCATTCACACTTGAATTCCCTTTCAGATAGTGACAGTTTTGTTTTTACATAACCACAAACTGAACAGGTTTTGGATGAAGGATACCATTTGTCGGCTTTAACAAGTTCAGTTCCCTGTTTTTCGGATTTATACTGAATAAGTTTGCCAAATTCATAGAATCCCTGCTGCTGTATACTCTTGGACAAGTGCTTGTTTTTCATCATACCGCTGACGTTAAGGCTTTCTATAACTATCCTTGATGGCTTGGTTTTCACAATCTCAGTAGTTACTTTATGCCTGTAGTCGGTACGAATATTATCAAGATGCCTGTGCAACGTTCTAATGTTCTTTTCAAGCTTTATAATATTGCTCGTTTTAACGTAACTCCTCCCTTCTTTGTTTTTCTCATATTTTTTTGATACTTTGCGCTGCAACCTCCGCAGTTTCTTTTCCAATTTCCTTACTTTTTTAGTCTTATTGATGTTTGCAAATGGCTTTTCTATATTGGAACATACAGCTAAATCCTTTATACCGATATCAATACCAATACTTTCATCTGACAATTCAACAGCCTCTTGCTCTATCTCGATTCCTACTGATAGGTACCAATGAACACCGTCAAACTTTACTCTCGGGTTTGTATATTTTGCATTTTCCGGTATTCTATCTTTTTCAGAAAGCCTTACCCAACTTATCTTTTCAAGCCGTACCTTACCGCCTTTAAATTTTATCTTTTCCGTATCCTGATAGAATTTCGGCGGGCTTTTCTTTCTGCTCTTGAATTTTGGCTTATCAGACAGCTTATTAAAAAACTTATAATATGCATCACATGCATCCTTTACGGCTTGTTTTGTTATATTGTTACTGTAGTTGTTAAGCCACTTATATTCTTCTGTTTGCTTTAGCAGAGTCAACTCTTTTCGCAAATCACCATTGTTGATAAACTTGCCGCCGCTTGCATAGTTTTCCGCCTGCTTCGCAAGTGTCCAATTATACGCCCATCTTGCTGCTCCTGCACTTTGAAACAATTTTGATTTTTGTTTATTGTTAGGCTCAAGCCTGACTTTCAGGGACGTTATCATTTTCCTCACCTCTTGAATACTATTATATTTATATTATATCGAACATACGTTCTGCATTCAAGGGGTATTGGAATATTTTCCCTGACTATTAAATTAATATAATGTTTTACTGTCTTTTATAAATATTTTTTTCAGTTATGCGCCCCCCTTTTTTAGATATAAAAAAAGCCACAAATGACGATATAAACACTGAAAGCTATCCTTCCCGCCTGACTGATTTTCAGTCCTGCGATCCGGTACTTATCTGTTTATAACCTCATTTGCGGCTTACTTCTATCTGCTTAACGCCTATATCCATCTGCCATATATGATTGAATTTATTATCCTATGGTTTTGTTCTGCTGTCAAGGTGTATTTTTTTCAATTGTCTGACAATCATTTGGATTTCTTGCCGCGGCGTGATCTCTTTTCCGGGGTCTTCAGCCTGCACTTCACCACCCGGTCATGACCCACAAGATCTCTGATTATGGTGATATCCTCAAACCGTTCCGTTTCCGTTGCCAATGTGCATACCGCCTCGCCCTGGTCATGACCGATCTCTAAGAACAGCAGCCCTTCCGGCTTAAGAAAATCGGATGCCTCCGCTACTATGCGGCGATAGAAATCCAATCCGTCCTCTCCTCCGTCCAGCGCGATCATCGGTTCATGTTCTGCGATCTCCCTCTGAAGGGTGGGAATGATCCCGGTTCTGATATAAGGGGGATTGGATGCGATCACATGGAATTTCGTCCCGCCGATTCCTTTTCGCAAGGAGCCGAACAAATCACTTTCCACAAATTTCATCAGCTTCCCGACACCGGCGTTTTGCGCATTCTCTTTTGCAACGGCAATTGCCTTGCCGCTGACGTCCGCCCCGGTCACCTTTACATCCTTTAAAAGCTTGCAGAGGCTGACTCCGATGGCACCGCTTCCACAGCATAAATCCAGGATCTGATAACCGCCTCTGGGAATTTTATTCCGGGCAGCCATTTCTTTTATATCGCTGATGGCCTCTTCCACCAAAGTTTCCGTATCCTGTCTCGGGATCAGGACATTCTCGTTCACCTTGAATGGGATTCCCATAAATTCCTGTTCCCCGGTTATGTACTGTACCGGGATTCCTCCGGCTCTGATGTCGATCAGTTTAAAGTATGACTCACAGGACTTTTCATCAAGCAAATTGGGGGATTTGATAAATAACTGCTGTTTGTTCATCTTCAGCAGAAACATCATGATCAATTCCGCATCGATCCTGGGATCCATGCATCCGGCTTTTTCCAGTGCCGATTCCCCGATTTGTATCAGTTCTTTAATGATTAGGCTCATAAATGATTACTCCTTTTCCTCGGTCGGAATCAGTATTCCATTCTTATCGCATTCTCCTACGTAGACCGGAGTATCCGCCGGCACCAGGACCGCCTTCATTGCCGCTATAGCGACCTCCAGCTGCTTTTCATCCGGCTCCTTGGTGGTCAGCTTCTGAAGCAGCAAACCGGGCACGCTGAGGATTTTTACCGTTAAGGAATCACTGCGTCCCGCCCATCTCAAAAGCTCATAGGACAGACCGGCGATCAACGGGATCAGCAGCAGTCTGGAACCGATCCGCCAGATAAGGTTCGGCCAGCCGAGAAGGGAAAACAGAAGCAGGCTGATCACCATGACAAACATCAGGAAGCTTGTTCCGCATCTTGGGTGCAGTGTCTCAAAGGGCTTGCAGTTCTCCGGCGTCAGCTCCAGTCCGTTTTCGTAGCAGTGGATGCATTTGTGCTCTGCTCCGTGAAACTGGAATACCGTCTGGATATCCTTCATCCTGGATATGAGCAGGATGTAAACCACAAAGAGCGCGATCCGGAAAACGCCTTCAATCAAATTCAGCGCAATTTCATTGGTGGTGATATATTTGAACACGCTGACCACGGCGGTGGGGGCGATGATAAATATCCCAACCGTGAAGAGAATTGCAAGAAAGACCGAGAAATATAAAATGGCATTCAGGGCACCCTTTTCCCCGAATTTCTTTTCCATCCAAATCGTCAGCTTGTCCTTTTCGTAGCCTTGGCTGCCTTCGCAGCTCTCCAGCACCTCTGCGGAATAAAGCAACGTTCTTGTTCCGACGACCAGTGAATCGACAAATATGATAACGCCTCGCAGGATCGGGATCTTTTTCAGCTTTCCCGCTTTTTTCAGAAGTTCCGTTTTGATATGAAGCTTATCGTCAGGCTTGCGAATCACCACGGCAGTGCGGTCTTCGCCCTTCATCATGATTCCTTCCAGCACTGCCTGACCGCCAACCTTTGTGGGGCAGGCGCTCTTTAAAAAAATCTTATTAAAATCCATGAATATCTTTATGCCTCCAGCTTTGTCTTTTTTATGAGCCGGATGAAATCGGCATTGTTTTTCGTATGAGCCAGCTGGTCAATGATATTTTCCGTGACCTCCTGGGTTCCGATATTGGCCATGGCTCGTCTCATCGTCCATACGGCTTCCAGCTCGTCCTGTGACATGAGCAGATCTTCTCTTCTTGTTCCCGACTTGTTCAGGTTGATTGCCGGGAAGATTCTCTTTTCCGAAAGCTTACGGTCAAGATGAAGCTCCATGTTACCGGTTCCCTTGAATTCTTCAAAGATCATGTCATCCATACGGCTTCCGGTTTCGATGAGTGCAGTAGCCAAAATCGTGATGCTGCCGCCTTCCTCCATCTTTCGCGCCGCACCGAAGAACTTCTTCGGTTTGTGCAGAGCGCCGGGATCAAGTCCGCCGGATAAGGTCCTGCCTGTGGGCGGTATGACCAGATTATATGCTCTTGCCAGTCTTGTGATGCTGTCCAGAAGGATCACCACATCCTTGCCATGTTCCACGAGACGCTGCGCTCTGGCGAGAACCATTTCGGCTACCTTTACATGGTTCTGCGGGAGTTCGTCGAAGGTGGAGTAGATGACTTCTCCGGAAATGGACCGCTTCATGTCGGTCACTTCCTCCGGTCGTTCGTCCACGAGCAAAACGATCAATTCAATCTCGGGATGCGTTTTTTCAATACTATGTGCAACCTTCTTTAAAAGTACTGTTTTACCGGCTTTCGGAGGTGCAACGATGAGTCCGCGCTGGCCTTTTCCGATGGGTGCCACGAGATCGATCAACCGCATAGAAAGCTCGGTTGATCCGTTTTCCAGTGAAATTCTCTGGTTCGGAAAAATAGGAGTCAAATCGTCAAAGTCCGGTCTTCTGATGGCAACCCCCGGCTCGTCACCGTTTACCGAATTGACATACAGCAACGCGCCAAATCGTTCCCCTTCATTGGGCTTTCTGGATATCCCTCTTAATTTATCCCCTGTTTTTAAGTTGAATCGTCTGATCTGAGACGGAGAAACATAAATATCCTTGTCGCTTGTCAGGAAATTATGGAATCGAAGGAAACCAAAGCCGCCCTCGGCGATTTCCAGAAGTCCTTCTACTTCAGGCCGGTCTTCTCTCGGTCCTTCCGGAGCTTTCTTGACCTGCTCCTCCGCAGCGGGTGCGGGTGCTGCTTCTACGGTCGGTACCGCTGCCGTTTCGGCCACTTGGATGACAGGCTCAGCCGCAGAGACGGCATTCTCCGTTGCAGGGACGGCCGTCTCGACTGCAGAAACCGCTTCTTTCCGTCTTGGTGCTCTTGGCTTCGGAGCCGGAGCCGCTTCCTTCTTTACAGGCGCTTCGGCCTCTTTTGCAGGCTGCGATATCGCCTGGATCAGCTCCGCCTTTTTCAGCTTTTCATAATTTTCTACATGAAAAGACTTTGCGATTTCTCGCAACTCCGAGATCTTTTTGCTATTCAATATCTCAATATCCATATTACCTCCTGATTTGGATTGTTTAGAATGGTTTCATCCATTTGAAATTAAACATAAAACTTGAAAAAAGGTTTGAGAGGCGGCTTTTACGCCGCCTTTAGAAACATTAGAAGGGTTTGTAAGATCATGATCATAATCATAATAATTATAATTATTATTTCATTTCCAGGATTTTAATACCGTCTGCAATAAAGGTAACTTCTTTCCCTTTTTGCGGAGTTCCATCCGTTCGGCTGTTTTTGTCCAGAACATAATCAATGGTATCTCCGTCTTCGTTCTCAATTTCCAGCATGGACGTGCTGTCGTCCAGCTTCTCGATTCCGGTCAACAATCCGGTCCTCGTCTGCGTTTTTGTAATGACATGCAGCTGCAATACAGCGTCGTCCGGGCTGCTCTCATCATAGAAAGCGCCCCATGCAACCACGGCAGTTGAACCCGTGCTGATACCGGTAAGTCCATTATAATTCACCTTGCCGTTAATTACAATCTGTGTTTTCGGATTTATCTGAATCACTCTGCCGGTTCCATCGGATTGGGTCATCATAATCTTGTATTGATTGGAATCCACCGATACAATGTTGCCCCGGTATGATTGAATTTCTTTGTCTTCCGAATAGGCGCCGGCTTTTGCCGACTCAAAAACGCGGTTGCTGATCGCCGCAAATTCAGCCCTTTTGATATTGCTGGCAGGATGGAACATTTTCGTGTCATCGCCCTGCATGATGCCTTGCCGATAGAGCAGGTCTATGTAAGGTAACTTTTCCGAGGAAATACTGTCCTTGTCGATATAGATCAGGGAGTAAGCCGGCGAAAGGTTTTTTCCCATGGCTTTTGCTGTCCAAAGAGCCACCAGCTCTCTGGGCGCCGGGATCCCCCGTCCGTTGTCGTCTGTAAAATCCACGACGTCATTCTCTGTGATCAACTTGTATTTCAGCCCGTAGGCGATGAATTTCTTTGACCAGTCGGCGATCTTGTTCTCGGTGAACAATTCGGCATATTCGGCTGAAAAATCCTCGGTGCTTTTCAGCTTGTCCGCCGCGGACAAAGCCCTGTAAAGCATGGTCATGGATTCTTCCCTGGATACCGGATTCTCAGGAAGAAATTGATAGGAGCCGTTGGGTGACTGGTAGCCGTTAATGATCCCCTTGCCGGCGGAAAAGTCTATGTATGGGTAACCCCAATAGCTTGCGGCAACATCGGTAAAGTCGCCCGCCGACATGGCATAGGCCACATCCCCTTCCCGGAAGGAAAAGAGGCCAAGTCCCATTAACAATGCCAATAGGATAACTCCTGCCCGTTTACTTCGTTTCATCATTCCGTTTCCTCTGAGGTGTCTTTCGGTTCAATGGAATAGATTTGATTGATCATCTCTGCGGTTCCCTCCGCATCCGGGATCACAAAATACGGCGGATCCGGCAGCGGTGTTGCCGGAAGCATATAGGTTTCGATATCTTCTCCGGAAATGCCCACGGCTTTTGTGGCCAGTGACGTTGCCTTTCCTAATGTGATATCCGACTCCACATTATTAAAAACGGTCTTCGCAATCTTTGGAAGCTGAAAGCCTAAGCATTGCTTGAATGCCGCCTTCATAAATTCCTGTTGTGCCTTCACACGTCCGATATCCCCTTCCAGATAGCCCTTTCGGTATCTGAGAAATTGAACGGCATGTTCCCCGTCCAGAACCTGAGGTCCCTTTGGAATATTGATCACCAGAGGCGGGTCGTCATAAGGGTCGGAATATTTCATGTTGAACTCGATGTCCATCGGCACGCCGCCCATGGCATCCACGATCGTTTCAACACTGTCATAGTCAATGATCGCATAATAATTGATCGGCATCCCTAAAAGAACTTCACTTACCGCTTTGGCTGTGTTCACCGGATTTCCCCGGAATGCCGCGTTGATTTTATTTTCACCGTCGCCGTTATAGTCTTCCCGATGATAATAGGTATCTCTCGGGATGGAAATCAAATCCACGTGTTTTGCATCCGTATCAAAGCTGGCAAGCATAATGGTATCGGTCAAATTGGAATTGATTCCGAGCAGTAAAATATTCACTCTGTTTTTGTCCTTAAAGGCATCAAAGAAGGGGCTCTCCTCATCCACGATGGCAGGCAGCTGTTCTTCCAGCACGACATTGTTGCCACCCTCGCCCCAGGGATTGATGTCTGCGACTTTCCCAAAGATAGCCAGACCGGGCGTGCATAAAATGACAAAAACAATAAAAGCGATGAGAAAAGTCCTTAAAAAGCTTTGCATCGGGCTTTTCTTGATCTTTGCTTTTCCGTTTTCGTTTCGAATCTCTGTACCCATTGTTACTTCTGTTTCCTCTCTTTTTCCCCTTTTAATCGTTCCTCTTCCGGGCACATCGAACCAATTCCAGGATTTGTCCATGATTTATTCAGGATTTGTCCATGATTTTAAATAATGATGCCCAGTAGTCGTTCTATTTTATACCTTTTTACAAAAAAAATAAATAGGGAAGGCCAATTCCTTATTATTACTTTTTTATTACACGAAATGGAAAGAAACTGGGGGTGTCACCTCATGCAATATTATGCTATACTCTTGCCAGGAACTGCCCGCGTTATATCCGGGCGAAATCATGAAATCCGGACACAAAAGGAGATTTTTTAGAGGGATGAAAGTACAACCGAAAAAGACCTTTGTTCAGCATTCACATCAGCGATGTGATCAGATGGGAATTGAACGGAGTCAGGTATATAGTAAGCTTATTTTGACCGGAGATGAGCTTTTCGACAGGCTCACAGAAAAAAGACAGCTGATCGAAAACGCAGAGCCCTTCATCAATCAACTGTATCGCTTTGTAAAAGGAGCTGATTTCTTTGCGTTGCTGACCGATGAGGAAGGGTGTATTCTGACGATCATCGGGGATGAGAGCATATTGAAAGAGGCTTTTTCCTATAAGATGATCCCCGGCGCTTTTATGGATGAACCGAATATCGGTACCAACGCCATGGGTACGGCGCTTGCCGAAAAAATGCCGGTTCAGATTTCCGGGGATGAGCATTATATAGAATCCTATCATAAATGGACCTGTTCGGCGGCACCCATCCGTGACAGCAATGGCAAAATCATTGGAACCATGGACCTGACCGGTTACTCAAAGCAGGTTCATCCTCACACCTTGGGGATGGTAGTGGCAGCAGCCAATGCCATCGAACATATTCTCCAGGTCAAGGATTATAACGAAGCGCTTTCCCTGTCCAAGCAATACACAGATACCATTATCGACAGTATTTCGGCAGGGATCCTCACTGCGGATGTGAACGGAACCATTAAGACGGTAAATCACTTTATCCCCGAGCTGTTCGGCTATTCGGCTGCAGAAATCCGTGAAATGAAAACATGGCAACTGTTTGACGGCTGGGAGCAGGTTCTGACCTCTGCCGCTGCAAACCACGGGTATGTGGAAGAAGAAGTTTTTGTTAATTCTCTTAAAAACAAGCTCCAATTGATCCTCAGTACCTACCCTATCTTTGACAGCAGTAATACATTGCGGGATATTGTATTTGTTTTTAAAGATGTAAAAAAAATAAGAAAGCTTGCTAACCGCATTATGGGCCGTAAGGCAGTCTACACCTTCGACAAGATCATCGGGAAAAACGAGCACTTTTGCAAGGTGATCGAATATGCAAAAAAAATAGCAGACAGTCGCTCCGGCATCCTGATTACGGGTGAAAGCGGCACCGGAAAAGAACTTTTTGCTCAGGCCATTCACAATCATTCTGACCGCCGGGAGGAGCCTTTTGTGGCGCTGAACTGCGGTGCGATCCCAAGGACCTTAATCGAGGCAGAATTATTTGGATATGTGGAGGGTGCCTTTACCGGTGCAAAAACATCCGGGAATCCCGGGAAATTTGAAATCGCAGACGGCGGAACCCTCTTTCTGGATGAGATCGGAGAAATGCCTCTTGATATGCAAACCCGCCTTCTCAGAATCATTGAAGAAGGAACTGTAAGCCGCGTTGGCAGTACCAAGGAATTTGTGGTGGATGTGCGAATTATTGCCGCCACCAACAAGGACCTGAAGGAAGAGGTGGAGAAGGGAAATTTCCGTAAAGATCTCTACTATCGGCTCAATGTACTGCCTCTCGTTCTCCCGTGCCTTAGTCAGCGCAAGGATGATATCCCTATCTTGATCGACTACTTTATGAATCGGATCTCGAAAAAGTTGAATAAGAAGCCTTATCCATTGACGGCGGAACAAATGGAGCAGCTCATGAATTATGAATGGCCCGGAAACATCCGAGAGTTAGAAAATTTTGTTGAACTGATTATCAATGCGGAATCCCTGCCCGTCGAAATGCCTAAGGAAGGCCGGCAAAGTACGCAAGGCTTAAGCCCATGGGAAATTGAGCGGGCACCATGGGATTTGGAGTCAGAAGATAAGGATCTTTCTCTGGAAGAGCTGGAGCGGCAGTATATTCTCCGTACGCTCGCCAAGTATCACGGCAATATCTCTTTAAGTGCGAAAGCATTGGGCATCTCTCGAAACACTTTATATCGCAGTATAGAAACCCATCACATCGACTGTTCCAAATTGAAACAGTGACCCGTTTTGGAACAATGCCCACAGTCATAAGTGTTCCATAGTTGAGCACTCCACCTCCATTACCTGCAAGGATTCTCTGAAAACCGTTGAAATTCGACGGTTTTTTTTAATGGCATGGAAATTGCTCTATTAATATGGCAAATACACTTTAAGGAGGTATGTTATGTTTGGTTATACAGGAAAAATGCTTCGCGTCGATTTGACGTCACTTACTGTCAAAATTGAAAAGTTAGATAAAGATATGGCAATTAAATACCTAGGGGGTAGAGGCTTGGGTACAAAGCTCTACACTGACGAGGTAGATCCAGCCATTGATCCATTTGATCCAGAGAATAAAATTCTTATTGTTACTGGACCACTTACCGGAACCAAAGCACCTACGGGTGGGCGTTTCATGGTAGTAACAAAATCTCCCCTTTCTGGCACGATTGCAAGTTCGAATTCTGGTGGGCACTGGGGAGCAGAGCTAAAATCTGCCGGCTATGATGTCATCATTTTCGAGGGGAAAGCAGAGAAACCAGTTTATCTCAATATCGTTGATGAAAAAATTGAAATTCTTGATGCTGCAGCAATTTGGGGCAAGGTTGTTTCAGAAACAACGGATGCTTTAGAAGCAATCCATGGAGAAAAGGCTAAAGTTCTGACAATCGGTCCGGCTGGAGAAAATCTTTCCAAGATTGCCGCTATCATGAACGATCGTTATCGTGCAGCTGGAAGATCAGGTGTTGGTGCTGTTATGGGCTCCAAAAATCTGAAGGGTATTGTAGTCAAGGGGTCAGGTGCAGCCGAGGTTGCTGATCCGGAAAAATTAAAGGAGGTTTTTACTTCCTGTCTTAAAAAGATAAAGGATAATGGTGTAACTGGTCAGGGACTTCCTGCATATGGTACGGCCATATTGGTTAACATTATTAATGAACATGGTGCTTTCCCAACAAATAATTTCCAAAAGTCCCAGTTCCCAATGGCTGAAGAGATAAGTGGAGAAACACTTGCTGAAAAATATATGACGAAGAAAGACGTATGCTACCATTGTCCAATTGCTTGTGGTCGTTTCTGCGAGGTAGATGATGTCAAAGGCGGCGGTCCAGAATATGAAACAATTTGGGCATTTGGTGGAGACTGTGGAGTAAGCAACCTGCCCGTTATCATCAAAGCGAACTTCTGGTGTAATGAAATTGGAGTGGACACCATTTCTGCTGGCTCTACACTGGCTGCAGCCATGGAGCTTTATCAGAGGGGCCTCATTAAAAAAGATGAATTTAAGGATGGACCAGAGCTTGTTTTTGGTAACGATGATGCTATCGTCTATTGGACGAAATCCATGTCAGACAAAGATGGTTTGGGAGCAAAATTAGCTCAGGGTTCTTACCGTTTAGGCGAAATGTATGATGCTCCGGAGGTTTCCATGTCGGTTAAAAAGCTTGAAATTCCTGCTTATGATCCTCGCGGAATTCAAGGTCAGGGTCTCCAATATGCCACTTCCAATCGTGGAGGCTGTCATGTTCGAGGCTACTTGATTTCACCTGAAATCTTAGGATTGCCAGAGCCGCTAGATCGGCTTTCTATCGAAGGAAAAGCGGGCTGGTGTAAAGCGTTCCAGGATCTTACCGCATCGATAGACTCAATTGGTCTTTGCCTGTTCACCTCCTTCGCATTAGGAGCTCCTGAATATGCAGCTCTTATGAACACCATTTGCGGCACAGACTTTACTGGAGATGATATCTTTGCCTCTGGAGAAAGAATCTGGAACCTTGAGAGAATGTACAACCTAAAAGCTGGGATTGATCCTTCTCAAGATACGCTGCCAAAGCGCCTTCTGGAGGAACGTATTGAAGAAGGGCCTTCCGCAGGATACGTTCACAAACTGTCCGAGATGCTTCCTGAATATTATGAGCTTCGAGGCTGGGATGCAACAGGAATTCCAACCGCGCAAAAGCTTGAATCTTTAGGGTTATAATCCTTGTAAAATGAAAAGAAGAAGGTGGTTCTTTGAAAATTGAAATGCGTTTATTTGCCACATTTAGGGAGAACCGTCAAAAAGTGATTTCAATGGAGGTCCCAGAAGGTACCGATGCAGCTGCTTTAATTAAAACCCTGAACATCTCTCCCAATGAAATCGCAATCCTTTTGATCAATGGCAGAAACTCCAAACCGGATCACGTTCTTCAAGAAGGAGATACGGTTTCCTTATTCCCTCCAATCGGCGGAGGGTGAGAAATTCAGAAGCAATATAAAAAGCATGGGATATTATGAATTTCATTATTTCCCATGCTTTTTTAATCATCAACTCTACTCTTCGGGATTTTCCGTATCCGGCTCAATATTGTAAATCTGCGTAAGCAGCTCTTCGATGGCATCCTCGTCCGGGAACCAGTAGGACAGTCCGTCCTTTGTTCCGGATTCTCCCGGGATCATAACCGTCTGCATATCTTCGCCGTCAAGACCCACCGCGCTGGCTGCGAGCTTTGTCGCCATTCCCAACGGAAGGTCGGAATCCACGTTATCCAGGGTCGTCTTCACAACCTTTGGAAGGCTGAATCCAAGCGCCTGGCGGAACGCCGATTTTACGAATTCCTGCTGTGCCTTGATTCTGCCGATGTCTCCTTCCGGATAACCCGCATAACCGCCGGAACCTTTACGGAACCGAAGAAATTCCACTGCCGTATCCCCGTCGAGAATTTGATAGCCTTCCAGAATATCGATCTTCAGCGGCGGATCATCGTATGGGTCGTTGTAGTGCATATGGAAGGTAATGTTCATGGGAACTCCCCCCATGGAATCAACAACTTTTCTGACCACATCGTAATCCATAATAACATAATAATTGATCGGCATTCCCATGAGCGTCTCGCTGACAGCAGTGGCCGTACCTACCGCTTTATCGACTCCGTAAATGGAATTGATCTTCCTTTCGGCTGCACTGTCTGCGTCCTCTCTCGGGTAGTATGTATCCCGTGGTATGGAAATCACATCCACGTGCTTGGCATCCAGATCATAGCTGCCGAGCATGAGCGTATCCGTCATACCGTCATTGACGCCGATCATCAGAATATTCACCCGGTTCTTGTCCTTAAAGGCATCAAAGAACGGGCTGTCCCGATCCACCAGATAAGGCATATCGTCCATCAGGTTTTCCGTCCCGCTGAATAGTCTGATATGACCAACAAAACTTAGTCCCCATTGAATGGGGACTAATAGTATTGTAAATATTAAAAATCCTGTTACAAATGTTTTTATAAATATTTTCATAGATTAGCTGTATTTATAGAATCCTTTAGTTGTATTTATAGAATCCTTCTCCTGTTTTTCTACCCAATTTTCCTGCTCTTACCATCTTCTTGAGAAGTGGGTGCGGTCTGTACTTGTCATCGCCGTATTCGGAATGCAATACTTCCATGATAGCGAGACAAACATCAAGTCCTACCAGATCTCCAAGGGCTAAAGGTCCCATCGGGTGATTTGCGCCAAGCATCATCGCCTGGTCGATATCCTCAGCCTTGGCAACGCCGTCAGCCAGGATGCCGATTCCTTCATTGATCATAGGAATCAATATTCTGTTTACTACGAATCCGGGAGCTTCATCAACTTCTACAGGGGTCTTTCCCAAATTCCTTGTGAGTTCCAAAATAGTATCTCTTGTTTCATCGGATGTGGCAAGACCTTTGATGATCTCAACCAGCTTCATCATTGGAACCGGATTGAAGAAATGCATTCCGATGATTTTGTCCGGTCGATTGGTGGCCGCTGCGATTTCAGTGATGGAAAGCGAGGATGTGTTCGTCGCAATGATGGTTCCCGGCTTGCAAAGCTGATCCAGCTCGGCAAACAATGCCTTCTTTGATTCCATGTCTTCCGTAGCAGCTTCGATGATCAGATCTGCATCAGCAACGATGCCGATATCCGTCGATCCTTGAATTCTTGCCATGACAGCATCCTTATCGGCAGCTGTGATTTTTTCCTTGGCAACTAAACGATCAAGGTTCTTACTGACTGTGGCAATTCCCTTTTCTACAGAACTTTCTCTTCTGGCTCGAAGAACAACATCATAGCCGCTCTGCGCAAGTACCTGAATGATTCCGGCACCCATCGTTCCAGTTCCTAAAACTCCAATCTTTTTCATTTTAGTACCTCCATAATACTAGCTCGCCCAATTTGTGAAACAAATTGATGGCGAACTTATGCACCGAAATCGCAAATTTCAATTTGCTGATTTCGACTGCGAACTCTTAACAACCGTGTTTTAATATTCTCTAATTAATTAATATTACACTAGTATAGAGTACCTCTTTTTTCAGGAATTTTCAACCATTTTCTTATTTCAATTTCAGTACTTTTCTCATCTCAGTCTTATAGCTTTCGACGCCCGGCTGGTCAAACGGATCCACTCCGTTCAAGTACCCGCTGAGTGCGCATGCGGTTTCGAAAAAGTAAACCATCTGTCCGAAACAATGAGGTGTCAGTTCGAGGATATCCAGCTTGATGATCGGTACACCGGTTGCCTCGTGGGCTGCAATGACACCTTCTACGGCAGCCTGGTTGATGGCGTTCATACTCTTGCCTGCAAGGAGTTCTCCCGCACTTTCCGGAACGATGAGGTCGCCCGGCGGATTCAATACGTTCAGAACCGTCTCAAAGAAAATCTGATTTCCGTCCTGAAGGAACTGACCCATGGAGTGGAGGTCCGTGCTGAACTGCAGCGCTGCAGGGAAGATTCCCTTTCCGTCCTTTCCTTCACTCTCTCCGAAAAGCTGTTTTAACCATTCGGCGAAAAACTGAAGCCTCGGCTCGTAATACTCAAATATCTCAACGGTTTTTCCGCTGTTTAGCAAAGAAACCCTTGTTGCAGCCAGCATGGAAGCATCCGCTTTTTCATCCTTCGAAGCTTCTGCTGCGCTTTCCGCGCCTTTGAGCATGGCAGCCACGTCGATACCGGCCGCTGCGATGGGCAGCAGGCCAACGGCGGTAAGTATGGAGTATCTTCCTCCAATATCGTCGGGTACCACAAAGGAAACGTAGCCCTCACGGCTCGTCTCTTCCCGAAGGATTCCTTTTTTTGCATCGGTAATTGCGTAAATCCGCTTCGCAGCTTCTTCTCTGCCGTACTTTTTATAGAGCGCATCCTTCAATATGGAGAAGGCGACGCTGGATTCCGTTGTCGTTCCGGACTTGGATATGACGCAAAGGCAAAGTTCTTTTCCCTCGATCTTTTCAAGCAGCTCCTTATGGTACGTCCCGCTCAGATTCTGTCCGGCAAAGTAAATTTCAGGAGCGGATTCTTTCCCGGTCTTCAGTGCACTGATGGCAGCCTGCGCTCCCAGATAAGAGCCTCCGATTCCAATCACGATCAATACCTCGCATTGTTTGCGGATTTTTTCTGCCGCAGCAAATATTTCTTTCAATTCCTTTTTATCATAAGCAAAGGGCAGGTTGACCCAGCCCGTAAAAGGCTCTTTCCCCGACCACAGCCTATTTTTGGCATTCTCAAGTTCCGCCTGGCTGGCGGTTATTGTCTGCGGTCCAAGCAAGGAACGCGACAGATCCAGTTTTAAAGTCTCACTCATGGAGCTTCCCTCCTATAATTCGGCACCAGCTTCTGCAGCAAATCCTTGACTTCCTCATCTTTCATTGACAGGATACTGTTGATGCTTTCATCGTCGCAAATTGTGTATTTGTCAAGCATTTCACTGAGTTCCGGGGAAGGCGGCAATGGATGCCCTACATAAATTTTATTATGCGCGGTCTTTTCGATCCCTTCCTCGTCAAGTAGCAGCTCTTCGTATAATTTTTCACCCGGGCGAAGACCCGTGACCTTGATATCGATATCCACATTTGGAATATAACCCGACAGACGGATCACATTTTCTGCTAGATCCATGATCCGGACCGGATCGCCCATATCCAGAATAAAAATTTCCCCGCCCGTTGCCATGGCCCCGGCCTGAATCACCAATTGAACCGCTTCCGGAATGGTCATGAAATATCTGGTGATATCTTCGTGGGTAACCGTTACCGGACCGCCCCGTTCGATCTGCTTACGAAACAACGGAATCACGCTGCCGTTGCTTCCCAGAACATTTCCGAACCGGACCGCCGAATAGCTTGTACGGGAATGGGTGCTTGTTTCCTGCAGGAGCATTTCCGCAACCCGCTTTGTAGCCCCCATGACATTGGTAGGATTGACCGCCTTGTCGGTGGAAATCATAACAAAATTCTCGACTGCATATTCATCCGAAAGATCGATCATATTCTTTGTTCCTATGATATTGTTAATCTCTGCATCCTTCGGATTGCTCTCCATCAATGGGACATGCTTGTGTGCTGCCGCATGGAAGACAACGTGGGGCTTGTATTTGAGGAACCCCTCGCGCATCCTTAGTCCGCTGCCCACCGAAGCGATGACCACTTCAAATTCCAGACCCGGATACGTGCTTTTGATCTCGTTTGAC
>CAZTEH010000047.1:0-28917 GCA_964612345.1 uncultured Oscillospiraceae bacterium
TTATTATGAAGATTACCGAAAACATGCTCCTCAGCGATATTCTTGAAATGGATCCTGATCCGACGGACGTCTTTCTTCGTCATGGACTGAACTGCCTGGGCTGTCCCGGTGCACAAAGCGAAAGCCTGAAGGAAGCGGCAGAGGGACATGGGATCGACCTTACAAAATTGATGAACGATTTGAACGAATATTTAGAAGGCAAATAACAATACGATGAAAATCTACAAATCGAAGATTTGGGATTTTCCAGCATAAATTCTGTCAGCGCCGCTGAAGCGCCGGACAGAGTGTTAAAAAGGAGTGGTATTATGCCAGGTTTAGCAATCGTCGGATCCCAGTGGGGAGACGAAGGAAAAGGAAAAATAATAGATTATTTAGCAAAAAAAGCGGATATGGTAGTAAGAGGGCAGGGCGGCAACAATGCCGGGCACACCGTGGTCATCGGCGATAAAAAATACGCACTCCATCTGATCCCCTCCGGTGTTTTGAACCAAGGTGCCGTGAACATCATCGGCAACGGAGTTGTCTTTGATCCGGAAGGCTTTTTTAAGGAAATCGAAGACCTGAATAAGGACGGCATTGACACTTCCAGTATTTTTGTCAGCGACCGCGCCCATATCGTATTTCCTTACCACAAACTTTTGGACGGGCTCTATGAGGCCGCCAGAGGAAAAGACGACATCGGCACGACCAAAAAAGGAATCGGCCCATGCTACATGGACAAGATCGAACGAAGCGGGATCCGAACCTGCGACATGCTGGATGAAAAGGGATTCCGGGAAAAACTCTCCGCACAGATCGACCGAAAAAATGATATCATCGTAAAGCTTTTCAATGAAAAGCCGATTAACAAAGAAGAACTCATTGAAACCTACGTGGAATATGCAAAAAAATTAAAGCCTTATATCAAGGATACGGGCGTCATGGTTTATGAAAGCCTGAAAAAGGGTCAGAAGGTTCTGTTTGAAGGCGCCCAGGGTTCCCTGCTCGATGTGGACCTTGGAACCTATCCGTATGTAACCAGCTCCCATCCGACCTCCGGCGGATTCACCACCGGCTCGGGCATCGGCGCGGGTTCCATCCAGGAAGTACTTGGCATTACAAAGGCTTATACCACAAGAGTGGGAAAAGGACCATTTGTAACGGAAGAAGACAATGAAACCGGAAACAAAATCAGAGAAATCGGACATGAATACGGCGTAACCACAGGCAGACCGAGGCGCTGCGGCTGGTTTGACGCGGTGGTTGTGAAATATTCGGCAAGAATCAACGGCATGACGGGACTTTCCCTGATGCTGCTTGACGTTCTGGGCGATTTCGAAACCATCAAGATTTGTGAACAGTATGACCTCAACGGTGAGAAAATTGACAATTTCCCTGCAAGACTGGAAATGGTAGAGGAATGTAAACCGGTTTACCGTGAGTTCGCGGGCTGGATGTGCGATATCTCCGCCTGCAAAACCTATGAAGAGCTTCCGGAAGCAGCGAAGGCTTATGTCAAGGCAATCGAAGATGCGACAGGCGTTCCGGTAAAGATCATTTCCGTAGGACCGCGAAGAGACCAGACCATCATCCGAGAACAGATTTTTTAAAGGATTGGGAATATGAACTTTAAAAGGGAACTCATCAAGGATTTTTATCTGAGAGATACCAATGTCGAGAATATATTTATCAACGAGTATCTGACGCAGGCCCCCGGAGATTATGTCAAGGTGTATCTGTTTGCTTTGATGTACGCTGATTTTGATATGCATATGTCCAACGAGACCATTGCAAAGCACCTGGGCATGGAGGACGAGGATGTCCTGAAGGCCTGGTCCTATTGGGAGAAGATGGGCATCGTCAGGAAACACTATGAAAAGCCCGGCGATAAATTCCGTTATCAGGTGGAATTCCTCAGTCTGAAGGAGCTTGCATACGGAAAGAAGCAGAAGAGTCAAAAATCCGGCTCCAGAGTGCCGGACCGTCTGAAGGAGCTCATGGATGACGATACCATCAAGGATATGTACAGCGAAATCGAACGAATCACGGGAAGGCTGTTTGAAGGCAAGGAACCGGCTGAAATAATGTCATGGATCACCGATTACAACGCCACTCCGGAAATGATCGTCTACGCCTATTCCTACTGCGTCAAGAAAAAGAACCATAGCAACTACAAGTATGTTGCGGCCATTGTCAAGGAGTGGGTAAACCAGGGGCTGAAAACCATCGATCAGCTCGAGGACTATCTGGAGGAAACCGACAACCGCCATTACTTATACAAAAGAGTCCTGCGGGCTTTGGGCTTTCTTCGAAATGCGACAGAGGAAGAAAAACGGATCATGGATACCTGGTTTGACCAGATGGGATTCGGCATCGACAAGGTGCTGGATGCCTGCAAGAAGACTACCGGGATCTCGAATCCGAACATCAATTACATAAACAGCGTATTAAGAGCATGGAACAACGGCGGCGGTGAAAAATCGGGGGCATCTTCCGAGGATGGGAAAACCGGTTCCATTGCGACGGTTATGAAATATTACGAGGAATTAAGAGCGAAAAACGAAGCAAAGGCAGAAGAAAGACGGGCGGAGGTTTATCTCCGGATCCCACGCGTCAAGGAAATTGAAGAGGAGACGCGAACGATCGGAATGCAGATTTCCAGGATAATGCTATCCGGCGGAGGCGACGTGAAGATCAAAATAAAGGCGATGAAGGTCAGGGTAGAAAGCCTCAATGAAGAGAAGGCTTTTCTCATGACAGAAAATAACTTTAAAATAGACTATATGGATATGGTGTATGATTGCACCCTTTGCAGGGACACCGGTATACAAGATACTGGGGATCGTTGCATTTGCTTTGCCGAGAAGCTGGGCAGCATTCAAAAAATGGATTGAAAAAAACCAGCGGGAAGTATATAATAGATTATCATTAGCAGAAAAGAATATGGCTACATATGATAAAGTACCCCATCGCAAGATGGCCGGGAGGAAACATATGAAGGAAACCAGAAGACAAGGCAAAGATAAGATACATGGCTTATGGAAAAACCTCACTTCAGGCATTTTAGATAAAATCAATAATAATAAAAATGACATATCAAATAACCAAAATGAAGACAGGGATATGGGGGATACTCATACCCCTATTTCACGTCTGGATTTAACCGGGTTGAATCGGGAGCAGGCCAAGGAGTTGATCGGCAAAATCATCGAGGAGAGACTGGAAATGATTTCCCATATCGAGATGAGCGAGCTGAAAATTGATTACAAGGAAAAAGAACGGCAAAGGGCAAAGGCAGCAGAACGGATCAATGAGAGAAGAAACCGAAGAAAGCACAAGAATGATGCTCCTACGGAAACGATCATTACAGACCAAGGGGTTTATTCCGATTACAAGCATGCTTCCGTTTTTGATGTGATTCAGCCGGAATCATTCCCGGTCGAAGAGCATGCGGCCGTTCCCATCGAAGGGCAGCTGTCTATTCTGGATGCAATTGAAGCAGAGGAAAAATCTCCGGATTCCCCTAAATCCAAAAAATTAAAGAAGAATAAAGCCGGCCAAGCTGCCGAATACATAGAAATCGTAAATGCTGCCGAACACATGGAAACGGTAAATGCGGCCGAAGCGGATCCGATATTGGAAACAGCAACCGCTGCTGAGCCTGATCAAACCACGGAACTCACAGCAGAACCCGAACCATATAAAAACTCCGGTTTCGACTTTTTCGGATTATTGAAGTACGACATGGACAAAGAGGGTGAGACGCAGCAATCGACAGAGAAGATCTCCTTCTTTGAAGGAATCCATATCAACACCGGCCTTGATGAAGCGGTGGACAAGGTGTTTGCCTTCTATGAAAAGAATAAGGAAAGAATGCTTCGGCTCAGCCGGAAGACTCATCAAAAAACCGTCGAGATTCTAAAGGGCAAGTTGCTTCCGGCAGCAACGGCGGGCATGGCGAGAGTAAACGGCAAACTGATACCTTTGCTTCAAAAAATAGAATCCGGACTGCAATTAAAAAGCAAAACAGCCGTTGTACTGGCGGCAGTTGCAAAGAGAGAAAAGAAAATCTCTGAAAAAATGGTTCTCCTTGTCGACTTTATGGACAGAAGGAACGAGGCATTCCTACATTTTATCTATGTTTGCAAGGAAACGGTATGCCATCGAGTCAACGTGATCCGGGATTACGCCGAAAATAACAAAAAGAAGATCTTGATCGGATTCGGCATCGGAGTTGCTGCAGCTGCAATGGTTACGATCATCATTGGAAACATGACGGCCTATGAATATATCTATAACGGTAAAGCCCTCGGTGTGGTAAAAAACCAGGAGGATGTTTATAAAACCATCGAAATCATCGGAGATAAGCTGAGTGTTCAATACGATGCGGATATTACCATCGATAAGGAGAAAGACATTCGCTTTAAAAAGATCGTTGCTTTCAATCAGAATATTGACAATAAGGAAGACATCCTGAACCGATTGACCTACATGAGAGATATGAAAGCAAAAGGGCGTGGAATCTACATTGATGGCAAACTGGTGGCAATCCTGGAAAGCGAGAAAACCGCCAAGGAAATTTTGGACGAGATTGAAAACAGATTTGTAAAAAAAGATGCCAATACCGAGTATAAAAAGATTGGATTTGCGGAAGAGGTAGCAATCAAGGATGTTGAAACGAAACTCGGCGATATCGAAGCCAAGGACAAGGTGTTGGAATTAATGATGACCGGCGCGGTGGAGCAAAAGATCCACCTGGTGCAGTCGGGCGAGACCTTCTCGGAAATCGCTAAGATATATGGGCTGAAGCAGAGCGAGCTGAAGGTTTCCAATCCGGATGTGGTTCCGGAAAAACTGAAGATCGGTCAGGAGATCTGTCTGAATCAGATCGTTCCGCTGGTAACCGTGCAGACCACGGAGGTTGCACAGTACAAAGAGGCAATTCCGTTCGAAATCAAATATGAAAATACGGGTAACTTGTTTAAGAACGAACAGACGGTAAAATCCAGAGGCGCAAATGGAGAAAAGGATGTTGTAGCTGAGATTGTCAGAAACAATGGAATCGAAGTGAGCAGAAATGAAATCAGCGCAACCATTTTAACCCAGCCGGTTTCACAGGTAGTGCTTGTCGGAACGAAGGAACCTCCGCCATTGATCGGCACGGGAACCTTTATCTATCCGATCAGAGGTACGCTGACTTCACGATACGGAACGAGATGGGGAAGACTCCATGCGGGTATCGACCTGGCGGCTCCCATCGGGACCCATATCAAAGCTTCTGACGGCGGCAAAGTAACCTTCGCAGGATATAACGGTGCGCTTGGCTACATGGTGGCAATCGATCACGGCGGCGGCAAAGTGACCTGGTATGGACATTGCAGCAAGTTGTTTGTGAAAAAAGGAGAACGGGTATATCAGGGCCAGCATATCGCCAATGTTGGAAACACAGGAAGAAGTACCGGCCCGCATGTTCACTTCGAAGTACATGTCAACGGCAAGACGAAAAACCCATTGAACTATCTGTAAACAGGAATCAAAGATTTAAAAACATTTTATAATTCAGGAGACCGCGGCCTTGTGCATAGCGGTCTTCTTTTTTTAACGGCATAGCATCCTTAACCAGGATTTGTTTTACCTGGGCCGGCGTCAGATCGGGTCTCATGGCATACAAGCATGCGGCCACACCGCTTACGACGGGCGCTGCCATGGAGGTTCCGGACTGAACGGCATAACCCTTTGGGTTTTTACCGTCTAACGAGCAGATGTCTACTCCGGGTGCAATCAGGTCCGGTTTGGAATCACCGGTAAGAGTAGGGCCTCGGCTCGAAAAGCCGGCAACCTTGATTTCTCCGTCTTGCTCGCAATGAGTCAAATCGGCGGCGCCGACGGTAATGACCAAAGGACTGGTTCCCGGAGAATTGATGGTGCATTTCCCGGGTCCGTTATTCCCTGCGGCCGTAATTACGCTGTAACCATATCGGACTGCTGCGTTGGCTCCTTTGATCAGCGGGTCGTCGTCGTAAGGCGGTTCCACCTTGATCCCGAGGGACAGGTTGATTACCCTGATATTGAAAAACTGTCCGTTGTTGATTATCCATTGCAGGGCGGCGAGGATATCGGATTCCGTGCCGTTTCCCGCCGAATCCAACGCCTTGATGGCTATGATGTCGGCGCAGGGTGCCGTACCCGTATATTTGCAGGATGTATAACCGTTTCCTGCAATGATGCCGGCAACATGAGTTCCATGGCCGTCATCATCATAGGGCATTTCCTTATTTGCTAAAAGATCCTTAAAGGCAATGATCCGGTTACTCGGCTTGATCAGATCGTAATGCGGTGCAACTCCCGTATCGATTACAGCAACGCCCACACCTTTGCCCCGTTCCGTACTTCCAAATATCCGTTCCAAATCATCCTCGTAATTGCCGCATTTCGCCTGGACCGATCTCGCTCCCGGAAAAATCGGGGCTTTTGATACGATCGCATCCTCACTGATGGAGCCAATCATCTGATAAGCCGAAAGCTTCTCCAATTTCTCCTTTGGTATTTCAACCGAAACTGCATTGATGAAGGGCAGCTCATATTTGATTTGCCCATAATTTTCAATGATGCAGTCTCTTATCTCGTTAATCGTACTCTTTGAATATATGATAACAGGGGTCATCTCCCCGTTGTTTGAATTCATTGTAATCACTTCCCTTGCCACATAATATGAGGCAGGGCTTGGGCAAGGTGAGAGTAGATTGGAAACTGAAAAAAATGGATTTTTGACGAAATCAGTTTTTTTTGTTATACTAATAAAGAATTGTTTAGTCGTAGGTAAGGAGGATATTCTTATGGACTCAAAAAAAGTGTTGATTATTGAAGATGAAAAATCGATATCAGATATTATAAAATTCAATTTAACAAAGGAAGGCTTTGAGGTTGAAACTGCCTATGACGGTCAGGATGGACTTGATAAGGCCTTGTCGATCAAGCCGGACTTGATCCTGCTGGATGTGATGCTGCCCATCATGGACGGCTTTCAGGTCTGCAAAAAGGTCAGAGAAACGAGCACCGTGCCGATTCTTATGCTTACAGCCAAGGAAGAAGAGGTGGATAAGGTGCTCGGTCTTGAGCTTGGCGCCGATGATTATATTACAAAACCTTTTGGGATGAGAGAACTCATCGCAAGAATAAAAGCCAATATTAGAAGAACCGATTTGCTGGCGAACCTACAGGATGCGCCGTCCAATGTTCAGGATTTTGGAACCCTTGCTGTAGATCTGAACCGCTATGAGGTGCGAAAGCACGGAGTGGCGCTGGAACTAACGCTCCGTGAGTTTGAGCTGCTAAAATATTTAGCAGAACGGGAAAACAAGGTGTTTTCAAGAGAACAGCTTCTTGAAGAGGTCTGGGGGTATGAATATTACGGGGACATTCGTACGGTAGACGTTACCGTGCGAAGACTGAGAGAGAAACTTGAGGATGACTCCAGTGATCCAAAGTATATCATGACAAAAAGAGGGATAGGATATTACTTCAGGAGGCCGTAAAGGTATGATGATTGGGAAAAAGAGATGGTCCAGCATAAGATGGAAGATTGTTTTTATCTACTTTCTTCTTGTCTTCATCGCAACAACGATAATCGGAGTTTTTATCATGAGCCAATTGGAGGCCTATTATAAAGACTCTATTCGAAAAAATATAACGGACACGATACAAGAAGGAACGCTGCTGTCTTCTTTTCAGGGTTACGAGGATTTAAAAAGTCATCAGGAAGAGATCCAGTCCAATGTCTCGAACTGGTCAAAAGGTGTACTGCAGGAGATCTTTGTGGTAGACGATGATTTTACGATTATAGCGTCCAATAATGAGAATCTGGTATTAAAAAGCGCTGTAGACTTTCTGGATCCGGACATCATCCGCAGAGGGCTTAGCGGCGAATTCGGAGCGGAAGCCGACGGCATTATCAAAACACAAACGAAAGATATTCCTGTCAAGAACATGGTGTTTCCAATCGGAGAGGAAGATCACATCAAAGGAGTCCTTTATCTCCGAGAAGATATGACCAGCGTTTATGAAACCATCGATAAATCGAAGATCATTTTCGTTCAGGCAATGGTCATAGCCCTCTTTATCACGGTTGTGCTCGGATTTTTTATCGCGCGAAGCATTACCGTGCCCATTAACGACGTGACGGAAAAAGCGGAAAAGATGGCAAAGGGCGACTTCAGCCAGGAGGTCAGCGTCAAATCCGACGATGAAATCGGCCGTCTCGCCGAAATGTTCAATCTGCTCAGACAACAGCTCAATTTGACCTTGTCGGAAATATCAAACGAAAAGAGCAAGCTGGAAACCATATTGAAATATATGGCGGACGGTTTGATTGCCGTTGATTTATCCGGTCACATCATTCACGCCAATCCGGCGGCAATGGCAATGCTGAACATCACCGAAGATGATATGGAAAACAAGCATTATAATGACATCATAAGAAATTATAACGAAAACCTGATCTTTGATAAATTGAGAGAAAACAGCAAGGATGGGGGCGTTGCGGATATCTTCTTCTACGGGGGATCGACCTTCGCAGTCCGATATGACCGGTTCAAGGACGAGAACGGTCAGGACGTGGGCATCATCATGATCCTGCAGGATATCACGGAACGGCAAAAACTCGAAAACATGCAGATGGATTTTGTGGCGAACGTATCCCATGAGCTGAAAACTCCTTTGACTACCATAAAAAGCTACACGGAAACTCTGCTTACCGGTCAGGTTGACAACCAGGAGACCGAGGAACAATTCCTGAACATCATCGATACGGAAACCGATCGGATGAACCGTCTGGTGAAGGATCTGCTCCAGCTTTCCAGACTGGATTACAAGCAGGAAAAATGGAACAAAAAGGAAAGCAATCTGATCAGCCTGCTGAAATCTGCAGTCACAAAGGTAGAGCTTACCGCAAAGAACAAAAACCAGCATCTTAATTACATTTTTGACGACAGCCAGAAGATCATGGCGATCATCGACAAGGACGGCATCGAACAGGTGCTGCTGAATGTATTGAGCAATGCGATCAAATACACACAGGAAGGCGGCAGAATCGATATCGATGCGCTGCAGGCGGGAAAGATTGCACAAATGATCATCACCGACAACGGAATCGGCATACCGGAAAATGAGCTCACACGCGTATTTGAAAGGTTCTTCCGAGTGGATCGGGCACGCTCCAGAGCAATGGGCGGAACCGGCCTGGGACTGGCCATTTCCAAACAGATCATTGAGGAGCACCACGGAAGTATTGAGATAGAAAGCAAAGAAGGCAAGGGCACGAAGGTAACCATAACCCTGCCCCTTTCCCATGCCAGAGGCAGGAAGAATATCGAGTAGATCGAGAGAACAGAGACAGAAAGAATACCGGGAATAAATGAGCACCTCTGCTAATATATTAAAAAGGGGTGTTTTTTTATGGATGCACATGTAGTGAATATTGACAACAGAGAAAGGGTTTCCGTTACGGAAGTCGCAGATGTCGAAAGCTTTAACGAGGAAATAATCTGCCTGACGCTGAAAAATGGAGGGTTGGTCATTCGAGGAGAGGATCTCCATATTCAGAAACTGGATCTGGGAGACGGTACGGTTTTGATTTCCGGCGCGATTGGCTCCGCCGTATACACGGGGAGAAAAGACAGACCGGAAAAGGGCTTCCTGAAAAAAATCCTGAAATGAACAATGCCGATCTTGAAATGAATGTTGTCAATCCATTGATTATAGACCAATCCTTCGAATTTGTCATCATGCTCTTTGCAGGGATGACCATCATGCTGTTCTATGACGTCTTCATCAAAGTCAAGGGAAAATTGAAGCCGGGGAATAAGATATCTTTTATTCAGGATATCTTATTTTGGCTGTTTTCCGCGCTTCTGACCTCCGCTTTCCTCTATTACTGCAGCTACGGAAGGCTTAGCTTTCATGCTTTTCTGGCATTTGGAGCCGGGGCCGTCTTGTGGAAAAAGTTCTTTTGTGGTACAATAAACAACAGGTGATGGTACCCTCCTTTGACAAGGTACAACGCGGTTTGCAAAGGCAAATTTGGCCACTAGCTTTGTTAGCCGCTTATCGCCATAGAAACCGCTATGTCTCAAGAGGATGCCTTTTTGCCCCAAGCTTGCTTGACTAGGCAAAACGGACAGCAGCTTGCAACGCAAGCTGGAGGCGCAGCCGTTGCCTTGCTATTGGACAAATTTGACGTCTGCAAACTCTACTGTAAACTTTATGACCTGAGCAGATGAAATTTGAGTGGATAACAAGGCCGCAGGATAACGCGCTACTGGATGTAACGCGAGGACGAGAACGCAGTTAGCGCTCAAATTTCTCTGCTCCAGGCGCGCTGTACCTTGCTAAAGGAGGGTATATGATAAAGAAAAAAAAGCGGCGCAGCAGGGAATTTAAAAACAACAGCCAGGTCATTGACATAGAAGAAGCCAGACAGAGCAGAAAACAAAAAAGAGAAGATGCTGCTGAAAAAAAATACAAGGTACGAAAAACGAAATCAGTTGTGACGCAACGCCAGGCAGGGAAAAAAGCCCGTCGCAGAATGGTGTATTTTGTTATTTTTCTGATCATCATCGGCATCATTGTGGTATCCGCCTTAAATATTATCAACCTGAAACTCACCGAAGCGCGGACCATGAAGGAGCAGCAGACTCTGATGCAGGAAAAAGAGAAGCTCGAAAAGGTCTATTCCCAGGTCAACAGCCCCGAGTATATCGAGCAGCAGGCCAGGCAGCAGCTTAAGATGATCAAACCAGGGGAGATTTTATATATTCTTCCCGATAAGAATAAGGAAACCACCGGCGGAGGAATCGTACCAAAATGATAAAAGAAATTATCGTCGTGGAAGGCAGAGATGATGAAGCGGCAGTAAAAAGAGCGGTGGAAGCGGAAACAATCGCGACCCACGGCTTCGGAATAAAGCAGGAAACCTTTACACGAATTGAAAAAGCATACGGAGAACGGGGAATCATCATCTTTACGGATCCGGATTTCGCAGGAGAGAAAATAAGAAAGAGACTTTCCGAACGTTTTCCTGAGGGAAAGCATGCTTTTTTACCGAGAGAAGAGGCACTGAAGGATGGAGACGTCGGAATCGAAAATGCAGAACCGGAGAGCATCCGGGAGGCACTAAGTAAGGCGCGGCCGGTAACTTTCGAAAAACGGATCGAATTTTGGCAGGAAGATATGCTGGAATACGGACTTGTTGGAATTCCCGGAGCTGCCGAAAAAAGGGACAAGCTAGGGAAACGATTGGGAATCGGTTACGGAAACGGTAAGGTTTTTCTTAACAGGCTCAATCAATACGGAATTGAACGGCAGGAATTGATCAAGGCCGTCATCGAGTTGGAAGGATAAAAATATGAAACTGTATTCACCGGCAACGATCAACGAAATTAAAAATAAGCATGGCTTCAAGCTTTCCAAAAGCTTGGGACAGAACTTTCTGACGGACAAGAATATCATCGACAAGATCATTGAGAAGTCAAATATCGGAAAAAAAGATCTTGTGATCGAAATCGGACCTGGCATCGGTGTGCTGACCGCCGCTGCGGCAGAAGAAGCAGGCAAGGTCGTAGCGATTGAAATCGACAGGAAGCTGATTCCTATTTTAAAAGAGACCCTCAGCGACTATGATAATATCGAAATCATAAACAGTGATGTGCTGAAGACCGATTTGAAAGCAATTATGGAACAAAACAAGGAAATCAACGGTCAAAGTATAGACGGCGTGAAAATATTGGGAAATCTTCCCTATTATATAACGACTCCGATTATCATGAAAATACTGGAGGACCGAGTTCCTGCAGACAGCATTACCATCATGCTGCAGAAGGAGGTAGCCGACCGGATCAAGGCGGCGCCGGGCAGCAGAACCTACGGAGCGCTTTCCGTGGCAGTGCAGTACTATTGCACCGTCGCTCATGTTGTCAATGCGCCGAAGGAAATCTTTATTCCGCAGCCGAAGGTGGATTCCACGGTGATCCGACTGGATATCCGAAAGGAAAGACCGGTACAGCTCTATAGTGAAGAAGCATTTTTTGCAGTAGTAAAGGCAGGCTTCGGGCAGCGAAGAAAAACGCTGCTTAACTCACTGACAGGAGTCTATGGACTTTCGAAGGAAGAGATTGCGGCAGTTATGGAAGCTGCGGGCATTGATCCTGTGAGAAGGGCGGAAACCCTCAGCCTCGAGGAATTTGCAGCTTTAGCAAATACGATACGGCCCGGAAATCAGACGGCATAAATTAATACTGGAGGAAAAAACAAACATACATGAAATCCATAAAAACATTTTACGAAAAATATTTGCATAATTCCATCGCGTTATGCGTGGTATTGGCATTCACCATTAATTTTATCATTGAAGCAGTGAGCAGGAGATCAATTTTTGATTGCCTGGACTATATGACCGGTTCGCCGATGACATTTCTCTATAACACATTCATAATATTCTTCACCTATTCCATCGCGTATCTTGTAAAGCGGCGGATCTTCGTTTATGTGATGGTATCGTTCTTCTGGCTGGCGACAGGAATTTCCAACGGGGTCATTCTGAGTTACCGGATCACGCCGTTTACGGTGACGGACCTGTCTCTGTTGAGTTCTGTAATGTCGATCATTCCAAACTATCTGAACACGGTGCAGATCGTGCTGGCAGTGGCTGCGGGTGTGATTCTCGTAGCAGCTTTGGTTCTGGTGTTCCTATTTATGCCAAAACACAAGCAGAGAATCAATTATAAAAAAAGCATTGCCGGTGTTCTTATCATGGGACTGACCATGTTCGGATTGACCAATTTGGCCATCAGCCAAAATTGGGTTTCCACCTATTTCGGAAACCTCAACTATGCATACCGGGATTACGGCTTCCCCTACTGCTTTACCAATACCTGGCTGAATACAGGAATCTCAGCTCCAAGCAACTATTCCAGCGACGAGATCCTTGGGATATTTACAGAGGAGGAGCTTAAGGATTTGACCAATGTTCCTGCGGCCAACGAAGACGGGGAGCGGAAGCCGAATGTGATCTTTCTCCAGATGGAGTCCTTCTTTGATCCGACCCTAATGGAGAACCTGCATTTCTCGAAGGATCCGGTTCCGAATTTTCGCAAAATGAAGGACCGCTATTCCACCGGTTTCCTGACGGTTCCTGCCATCGGTGCGGGAACAGCAAACACCGAGTTCGAAGTAATGTCGGGAATGAGAGTCCGATTCTTCGGCCCCGGAGAATATCCGTACAAATCCATATTGACTGAAAAAACCTGTGAAACCATAGCCTATGATCTGAAACGACTGGGCTACGGCACACATGCCATACACAATCACAGAGGCGCTTTTTACGGAAGGAACAAGGTGTTTCCGAATCTGGGCTATGATACCTTTACCTCCCTGGAATATATGAACAGCGTTGCCAAGACGCCAAAGAACTGGGCGAAGGATGTAGTCCTGAGCGAGGAAATCCTTGCGGCACTCGATTCCACGGAGAGTGAGGATCTGATCTATACCATATCGGTACAGGGACACGGACAGTATCCGACTACAAAGGTGCTTGAAAATCCGGAAATAACAGTGTCCGGAATTACAGTGGAAAGCGATGCATATGCCTTCGAATATTATCTCCAGGAGGTTTATGAGATGGATGAATTCATCGGAGATTTGACCAAAGCCCTTAAAAAACTGGATGAACCCACGGTATTGGTAATGTATGGCGACCACTTACCGGGTCTGCCCATCAAAGATGCCGATCTGGTGAATAAAAACGTATTTCAGACGCAATATGTGGTATGGGACAATATCGGCCTGGAAAAAAAGGATCAGGATCTTTATGCATACCAGCTGGGAGCCGAGGTGCTCGGCCAGATCGGGATCCATGAAGGCGTCATGACGAAATATCATCAGGGTCATAAGGAGGATTCCGATTATCTTGCCAACCTGAAAGCCCTCCAGTATGATATGCTTTACGGAAAGGAATACATTTTCGGAGAAACAAATCCATATGAGCCTACGGATATGAAAATGGGTGTAAGGGATATCAAAGTTGAAAAAATTGTGGAAATCGGGAATAAGTACTATATCAAAGGACAGAATTTCACTCCGTTCAGCAAGATTTCCATCAAAGGCAAGGTGCTTGACACCATATTCCTGGGTCCGACGGTTTTAGCTTTGCTGGAGGAAGTGAACCCGGAAGACGTATCGAAAATGAAGGTCAGCCAGGTTGAAAAGAACAATGAGATCCTGAGCACGACGGAATAACAAAAATGGCATTCCTGCATAGAAAAGGGATGCCATTTATAGTATAATTAACCTAATAAAGCTTTCTATATAGACGATGAAAATCTACGAATCTATGATTCGTGATTTTCTAGCCTAAATTCTGTCAGCGGCTCTGAAGAGCCGGACAGAATGTTAAGGAGGGATTCTCATGAAGTCTTACGCGGAAAACAACCTGAAGATCAGAGTGGCAAAGGAGGAAGATGTTCCCGTCATTCTTAAATTCATACTGGAGTTGGCCGAATTTGAAGGAGTGAAGAGCCAAATCCAAAGCACGGAGGAGGGGCTGAGAGACGTCCTTTTTGTTAGGCATATAACAGACGCATTGATCGCGGAATTGGATGGGTTACCAATAGGATTCGCAATCTGGGCGTACAGCTTTTCCACATTTACAGGGAAACCAACGCTTTATATCGATGATTTGTTTGTGCAGGATCGTTACCGCGGCAAAGGAATCGGCAGCAGGATTTTCTCCCATATTGCAGAGATTGCTTATGAGAAGGACTGCGGGCGAATGGACTGGTATTGTATGGAGACCAACGTTTCCGGCAAGGAATATTATCATAAGATGGGAGCGGAGGAGATAGAATGGTTTAAGGTGTTTCGGCTGAATAGAGCCCAGATTGAAGAGTTGAGGGAAAGATAATGAAAACAATTGAAACGGAAAGACTGATTCTTAGAGATTGGAATGTGGATGACGTAGACGATTTATATGATTATGCAAAGAATCCCAACGTCGGTCCTCACGGTGGCTGGAAGCCCCACGAAAGCAAGACGGAATCCCTGGAAATCATGCAGACCCTTTTTATTAATAAGTATGACTCCTGGGCCATCGTTTACAAGGAAAACGGAAGGGTCATCGGCTCCATTGGATATGAACCGGATACGAAAAGACCGGATAGCAAAGGCAAAGAGCTTGGCTATGCAATGGGCGAGGATTATTGGGGAAAAGGCATCATGACTGAAGCGGCAAAAGCGGTGATCCGCTTCGGCTTTGAAGAACTGGCGCTGGATATGGTGTCTGTTTACCGGAATCCTCAAAACGAGAGATCGGGAAGAGTAATTGAAAAATGCGGCTTTGTCTATGAAGGCACCTTGAGACAGGCGTACAAAACATATGACGGTTCCATTCGTGACGTGGCATGCTATTCCATGACGAAAGAGGAATATAAAGAAGGCAAACTGTGATGGAGGAGAAGGGGAAGACCAATTATGTCTATATCATCCAATGCGCGGACGGTACGCTTTATACCGGCTGGACGTTGGAGCTGGACAGCAGAATGGAAGCACATAACAGCGGAGCCGGAGCGAAATATACCAGGGGAAGAGGCCCGGTCCGCCTTCTATACAGCGAAGCTTTTGAAACAAAGGGAGAAGCTTTGAGGCGCGAAAAGCAGATCAAGAAACTGACAAGAGCCAGGAAATTGAAATTGACGGGTTTGGGAAGAGAGGACATTTCATGGAAGAAAACCAAATAGAAAAAAACAACAAGGAAGCGAACTGGATATACAATATGAGCGGCTTGAAATTAGTCTTTTGGGGGATGCTCTTTACTGCCATCAATATCAGAATACAAGGCTTTGATCTCTTTCCCGACGTGATCGGATATATCATGGTGATCGTTGGCCTGGGAAGAATAGAAAAGTATGAGGCAAAATTTTCTTCGGCAAAAAAAATGGCGTATGTGCTGACCGTACTTTCCCTGATCAACATTGTCCAGCCGCCGGCCCAGAATACCGCAGATCCAACGGGCATGATGCAGACGTCGTCGAGTTCCGTCATATTCAGTGCGGGGATCTTCGGAGCGGTACCGTGGCTGGCAGCCCTTCTTATGATCGCCGGAATGCTGACAAGCGTTTATTTCGCCTATTTCATGTGCATGGGTATAAAGAATCTGCTGATCCGGGTGGGAGATCATACCTTAGCCGGAATCTGTGACGACAGATGGAAGCTGATCCTGGCGGCAGAAATCGGACTTTCGGTTTCTTTGCTGACAGTGTTTATGGGGGTTCCTTTCGGAATGATAATCGCGATGGTATTCGGTGCCCTCGCACTGATTGCGCTTATAATGTTTATCCTTTTGATCCATCATGCTTATAAAAGCATTGATGGGAAGGATTGTATGATGTAATATTTATTTAGCAAACTAATTTGAATAATAATCAGGAGGACAATCATATGAGAAAAATCGTTGCAACAAAAGCAGCTCCCGCTGCCATCGGCCCTTATTCACAGGGCAATATCTTCGGGAATCTCATCTTTACATCGGGACAGGTGCCCCTCGATCCGGAAACCGGAGCCATTGTGGGTACAACCATTGAAGAGCAGACGGAGCAGGTATTGAAAAATGTAAAGGCAATCCTTGAAGAGGCAGGTAGCTCTATGGAAAAAGTTTTAAAGACCACGGTGTTCATCAAGAACATGAATGATTTCGCAGCAATGAATGGGGTATATGCAAAGTATTTCACGGAAGGCGCTTTTCCTTCACGGTCGGCCGTCGAGGTAGCACGGCTGCCGAAGGACGTGCTGGTGGAAATTGAAACCATCGCATATCTCTAGGAAAAAAACATAGATGAGGATGTGAATATATGAGCAAGGATTTATTTCGAAAAGAGCTGGCAATGTTTCAGCCTTATGTGCCCGGAAAGCCCATTGAGGAAGCAAAACGGGAATATGGTCTGGATCGGATCGAAAAGCTGGCCTCCAATGAAAATCAACTGGGACCGTCGCCCATGGCCGTGGAAGCCATTATCAAGGCGGTACAGGAGATCAATTTTTACCCGGAAGCCACTGCCTACGAACTGAAACGGGAACTGGCAGCAGATCTGGGCGTGAAGGAAGAGAATCTGGTCATCGGCAACGGCGGCGAAGAATTGCTGCAGGTCATAGCTCAGACCTTTATCAACGAGGGTGATGAGATAATCGTTGCATCTCCTTCTTTTGGAATTTACAATACCACCGTTGGTCTTTTGGGCGGTGTCATTCATTCGGTACCATTTAAAAACAATCGATACGACTTGGAAGGAATGCTGGAAAAGGTCAATGACAGGACAAAGCTGATCTATGTATGCAGCCCCAACAATCCGACGGGAAATATCGTCACGAAGAAAGAACTGGGCATGCTGCGGGCAGGACTTCCGGAAGATGTGACCATCGTCATGGATGAGGCATACTATGAATTCGCCGTTTCCAATCCGGAATATCCCGACAGTATTGAGCTCTTGAAAAAACGGCCGAACATGGTAATTTTAAGGACATTCTCCAAGGTTTCGGGAATTGCCGGCGTGAGAATCGGATACGTGATCACCTCGGAACGAATTGCTGCGGAAATGAACAAAATCAAGCTGACTTTCGATGTGAACAGGCTGGCACAGGAAGCAGCCAGAGGTGCTTTGAGAGACAGGGAATATACAAAGAAAACCGTCGCACTGACAAAGGAATCCATCGACAGGATGGAAGCGTATTTTGACCGGAAAGGCCTGGACTATATCAAGTCCTATGCGAATTTTGTTTTTGTCGATGTAAAGCTTCATTCCAAAACCGTTTTTGAGGAATTGATGAAGAGGGGCGTTATCATAAGGCCGGGCTATTTCTGGGGCTGGGACAACTGGATTCGTGTAAGTGCCGGAACTTTGGAGCAGACTCAATTCTTCTTGGACAAGCTGGAAGAGGTTATGAATGGTTTATCATAGTTTTGACCAGATCCTGGACAAGGTCCGGGAGAATCCCGTGAAGCGGAAGGTTGCCGTTGCGGGAGCGGCTGACAGGCATGTACTGGAATCGGTCAGGGAAGCACAGAGAATGGGCATCGTAAATCCTGTTTTCATTGGTGATCCGGTTGAAATTGCAATGCTGCTGGAAGAAATGGGAGGATGGAGAGATGGTTATGAAATCATCGAAGCGGACAGCCCTGCAGAATGCGGAGTGACTGCAGTCCGATTGATCAAGGAGCAGAAAGCCGACTTCATTATGAAAGGCATGATCGACACGAAGGATATTCTGCGGCCCCTGGTAAAAAAAGAAAACGGCCTGCATATGGGCAGGACCATGACCCACGTGGCGCTGGATGAAATTCCGGGCATGAGCCGTCTGACTGCTTTGACGGATGGAGGCATGATCCCCTATCCGACTTTGGAGGAAAAGAAGGACATTATAATCAATGCGGTGGAAATGCTCCGTTCTCTCGGATATGAAAAGCCGTCGGTGGCCGTGCTCTGCGCGGTTGAAAAGGTGAATCCGAAGATGCCGGAGACCATCGATGCGGAGGCGCTGGCGGCCATGAACCGGGAAGGAATGATTCAAAACTGCAATGTGGTCGGCCCGATTTCCTATGACATTGCTATGAGTGCGGTCATTGCGGAAGAGAAAAAATATGAATGCCCCTACTGCGGGCAATTTGATATTCTGGTAACCCCGTCCATGGTGGCGGGAAATCTGCTGAATAAAAGCCTTACCGTGTCGGCGGGCGCAACAATGGCCGGTGTGGTTATGGGAGCGAAAGTTCCGGTTGTTGTTACCTCCCGAAGTTCCACTGCCCTGGAGAAGCTTTTATCACTGGCATTGGCATCTTTGATCGTACAAGAATCATAGCAACAGAATCATTTGCGCACCGGAAAAGGAGGTACAAGCATGTCAAATTCTATGAAGTTACTGACAAGAACACTGATTATTCTTGCATTGATGGTGGTCGGATCCTGGCTCAACGGTCAGCTGGCTATGCCCGGTTACACTTCAAGCATTGCTATTTATGCAGTTTATCTGCTCATCGGAATCCTTCTGGGCAGCATGGCAAATCCCAGATTTACGAAAGCAAAGAATAAGTGGATTTATGTTATCCCGATTCTGATTTTTGCTATTATCGGCGCATTGCTGATGCTGTATCCCCTGCTTCATGTAGCGGCGTGGCCGTTCGGCCTCGGAACCTATCTGTTGGAGTATTCCAACTTGTCCTGGTCCATTGTAGGGTTTTTTCTGAGCATTGCCTTTCGATAAGAACGAATTTATTGAAATACATAATGAGCTTAAATTTCAGCCCCTTGAAACCATATAGAATAGTTCAAGGGGTTTTTATACGACAATATGTCGAAAATTGATGTAAAAAAATGGCGCAAAAAGCTCTTGTTTTAAGGTATGCTGTAATTAAGCCTTACTGAATAAAGAAAAATGTTGAATTCTAAATTATTTTTCTTTATTCAGGTGCAAGGTTTCTCACAGGCGTCAAAAACCTTGCACCTGAATTGTTGAAATCTTTCATTTCAACAATTCAGACGGCATAATTATGGCGTCTGAATGTAAAAAGTTTAAACGTAGTAAGGCTTTTTACATTCAGTGCGGGTTACACCCGCACTGAATAACTGGATGCCCAGTTATTCAGTAAGCCCTAACTATTAGAGGATTTGTTATACAAAATGGGGGAAGGCCGGTTACTTAGGGAGGATCTGTAACCGCGTTAGATTAAAGGGGGAAATTGACATGACAATGAGAGGAAAATTGAAAATCTACTTCGGATATTCTTCCGGAGTGGGAAAAACCTACACGATGCTGAAGGACGCTCACCAGGAACTGCGCAGAGGCATCGATGTTGTTGTGGGTTACATAGATCCGCATTCCAGTGCCGACACAATGGAGTTGATGGAGGGTCTGGAGATTATGCCGTTTAAATTGATTGCCAGCAGCAAAGGTATGCTCACGGAGTTCAATCTCGAAGGAGCATTATTCCGAAAACCTAAGATCATACTGGTTGATGAAATGGCACATGCAAATGCGGCCGGATCAAAACATGAAAAAAGATATCAAGACATCGAAGAATTGCTGACTGCAGGTATCGATGTGTACACAACAGTAAATGCACAGCATATTGAGAGTCTGAATCAGACGGTAACGGAAACACTCAAAGTCCCGTATGGAGAAAAAATACCGGACTTTGTTTTTGACTGTGCGGAAAGAGTCGAGCTCATTGATCTGGAGCCGGAGGAACTGATCAGAAGGTATCGTGAGGGTAAGATCGTCTCGAAAGAAAAGCCGGAAAATAAAGCGAGAGGAACACTGAAAAAGAAAAATCTGGACATGCTGAGAGAGCTCTCGATCAAGAGAACCACGGAAAGGATCAATCAGGTATGCAATTGGAATTAAAAGTAATCAACTGCCGTTTTTCGGTGTGCAAAATTAAAGACGTGAAGGAAGTCGACTTTTCTGACGAGTACGTTTTTTTCAGTAAAACCGATGAGGAGCTTTCTCTGGTATGCAGAAGCGAATTGGTTCCGAAGGACTGCATCGCCGTTGAGGAAGGCTGGAAAGGCTTCCGGGTCCAGGGAGAACTGGATTTTTCCTTGATCGGGATCCTGTCAAAGCTGTCCGCCATACTGGCGGATCAGGGGATCAGCATCTTCGCGATCTCTACCTTTAATACCGATTATATTCTGGTAAAGGAAGAAAAGTTTGCGGAGACCATGGATGCTTTAATGAAGAACAGTTATGAGATCATTCGTTAACGATAAAAGGTAAGATAGAAATAGGTCTGCTTATTTAAGACTGTGCGGCAGCACAGTCTTTTTTTGTTGTCCGAAAACCATTTTTTTCTTTCTATAAATTTCTATTGAATACGTTGCTGATAATGGTTGACAGGGCAAAAGGAAAGGACTATATTAGAGTAGACCGGGCGGTATAGACCGACCGGTATATAATGACGGGAGTGGAAACCAATGAAAATAAAATCCTTTGATCGGAAAGAAGAGCTGCTGGAAGCTGCGCTGGATGAGTTTATAGCCAAGAACTATGAAGAGGCGTCCCTGAATAATATAATCAAGAATGCCGGAATCAGCAAAGGGACTTTTTATTATCATTTTCAGGATAAACAGGCGCTCTACCTGTCGCTGCTCCGATCTACCGTCGATGCAAAACTGGAGTTTATGGAGAGAAGGCTTAAGGATTATGTTCACAATGAAGATTTAAACATCTTTGAAAATTTGAAGCTTCAGGCGAGATTCGGAGTTGAATTCGCAAAGGATTATCCGAGATACTATCTGCTTGGCTTGATGTTTCTCAGAGAAAAGGGGAATAAAATATATGAAGTGGCAATGGATATGCTGGATGACACTTCGGAGAATTATTACGATGCTCTGATGGAAAAGGCGAAGGAAAGAGGCGACTTCGGAGATGGGGTTACGACAGAATTTGCGAAAAAAATACTGTTGTATCTGCTTTACCGCTTCGATGAAATCTTTGATATAAAAAGGGCTGAATTTGACTTTGATCATATGATTTGTGATTTTGATAATCTTATCGATTTTATGCAGTACGGTTTGGCAAGCGATCGACTGAACAAGTGAAAGGAAGGAAGCGCATGGCAATATTACGGGCTGAAAACTTATCGAAGAGCTATCAAATGGGCGAAATTGAAGTTAAGGCTCTTCAAGAGACCTCGTTTGAAATACAAGATGGAGAATTTGTGGTCATTCTCGGACCCAGCGGTTCCGGGAAGAGTACCCTTTTGAATATCATCGGCGGCATGGACCTGCCGACCTCCGGAAAGGTGTTCCTCCGGGATGAAGAAATCACCGCCTATAACGAAAGAGAACTGACGGAATACCGCCGAAACAAGGTAGGCTTTATCTTTCAGTTCTACAACATCATGGCCAACCTGACGGCAGAAGAAAATGTGGAGCTGGCGACAGAAATCTCAAAAGATCCTTTGCCCATCGGCGAGATTCTGGAAGCCGTTGGTCTTTACGAACGGCGGGATCATTTCCCGGCGCAGATGAGCGGCGGTGAGCAGCAAAGGGTTTCCATCGCCAGAGCGGTGGCCAAAAATCCTGAGATCCTGCTCTGTGACGAACCGACGGGAGCGCTGGATTTTAATACCGGTATCACGATCCTGAGCCTGCTTCGAAAAGTAAACCGGGAGATGGGAAAGACCGTCATCGTCATTACTCATAATTCAGATATTGCCTTCATGGCGGATCGTGTGATCAAGATGAGAAGCGGCAGAATCATCGACGATCACATCAATGAAAGCCCGACGGCTGTTGAGGAAATTAAATGGTAACGCTGCACAATTTATTCAAGCTAAATAAAATCGATACTATGCTGGTACGCATGATCGGACGTTCAAAAGGGCAGTTTATTGCTGTACTGACCATTATCATCATTGGAATTGCAACGTATACAGCCCTGAACATGACCTCCGTGAATATGAACAATACGGTGGAAACCTATTACAAAGAGAACAATTTTGCGGACCTCTTCCTTCAGACTGCCGCTGTTCCAAGCCAGGAAGCAGAGCAGCTCAAGGATATCGAAGGAGTTAAGGAAGCAGCGGGCAGAGTCGCGATGGATGTTCCTATGGTAACGGACAACGAAAATGAGAGAGTTAACCTCCGTCTGATCACTACAACCGGAGAAGAAGGAGAACTCAGCCGTTCTACCATATTAAAAGGAAACATGATATCCGACTCGGGCAACGAGGCATTGCTCATCGAGCAGTTTGCCAAAGCCAGAGGAATCGGTGTCGGAGATGAGATCAAGATTCAGGTCGGAGGCGTGCAGCGTACGCTGGAGGTGACCGGAATCGTTGCCAACCCGGAATACATTTACCTGATGGAGAATACCCAGTCCATTATGCCCGATGAAAAAAACTTCGGTATCTGCTATGTATCGGAACAGTTCGGACAGCAGGCGGCAGGACTTCCCGGCAGCTTTAACGAGATCCTGATCCGTTATGAAGACAATGCGGACGAAGATGCTCTGATCGACGACGTGGAAGAAGCCTTAGACCTTTATGGAATCAAGCAGACCGTCAAGCAAAAGGATCAGCTGAGTAATGCGGTGATCCAGCAGGAGCTGACTCAATTAGACACCATGGCGAATTCCATTCCGGTTCTTTTCCTATTCGTAGCCGGCCTGATTCTGATGATGATGCTTTCCCGTCTGGTGAAGAAGGACCGCATTAAAATCGGAGTGCTGAAGGCCATGGGGTACCGGAACAGCCAGGTGCTGCTCCATTACGTAAAATATGCTTTGATCACCGGGATATCGGGGGGTGTAGTCGGTTCCATCCTTGGGATGGCACTGGCGGGCGGAATGACAAGACTGTATCTGAGTTATTTTCATATTCCGCTGCTGAGGATCGAATTTTACTATTCCTTTCTGGCGTATGCCGTTCTGCTTTCCGCTGTGTTTTGTGCGTTGTCCGGAATCATCGGAGCAAGGGGGGTGCTGAAGATCGCGCCTGCCGATGCAATGCGGTCGGAATCACCGAAATCCGGGAAAAGAATCCTGCTGGAGAGGATTCCATTCTTTTGGAAGCGTTTATCCTTCAGCAATAAAATGATCAGTAAAAATATCTTTCGAAGCAAGAAACGTACCGTTTTCGTTATGGCAGGGATCACCCTGACCTACGCAATGATGCTGTATACAGCCACCATGCCGGACGTCATGGACAAGATGATGAACGAGCATTTCATAGAATTTCAGAAAATGGATTACAACATCAGCTTTCTGAGGCCGGTCCCCCAAAATACGGTAAGGGATATGGAACATCTGATCGAAGTAGACTATCTTGAGGGAAAGCTGGAATATCCCTTTGAGCTCACAAACGGCAACAAAAAGCAGGCGGTAAGCATCATCGGCCTTGACCGGGATACGAAGTTTTATTCGTTCCATGATGCAAACGGTCAGAAGACGGAGATCCCAAAACGGGGAATGCTGATCACGGAAAATCTCGCGAAGGCTTTGGCTGTTGAAAAAGGAGATCTGGTTCAGATCAAAAGCTATATCCCGGGCAGGGAAGATGTTTATATTCAAGTGAAAGGGATCATCAAGCAAACCCTTGGAATCAATGCATACATGGATATCGATACCATGGGGGAAGCCCTGCTGGAAAAGAATGTGATCAACGGTGTATATGCGGACTCCACGGACCCGGATATCAATGAAAAGCTGATCCGCGCCGCAAATATCGCGACGATCATGTCGATCGCCGACACGAGAGCCGTTTATGACAAATATATGACCATGATGAACCTATCCATTGGATCTATGGTGGTCTTCTCAGGGATTCTCGGGTTCTGCATCGTATATAATGCGACTATTGTAAGCCTCGGGGAACGTGAAATGGAGTTTTCCTCCCTGAGAGTGCTGGGCTTCAGCAAACTGGAAATCTTCTTTATGATCGTGCGGGAGAATAATATCATCATGATCCTGGGAATTCTCCTGGGCATCCCGGTGGGAAAGATGTTTTCAGAATACAGTTCCGCTGCCTTCAGTACGGATATCTATACCATTGATATGACCCCCACATGGAATGCCTTGATCATGGCGGGAGTATACACGATCGGTTTCGTGCTGCTGGCGCAGCTTGCAACCTACCGAAAGATCCAGAAGCTGGATTTCCTGCAGGCACTGAAAAACAGGGAATCATAAAGAGAAATATTGTATTAATTGAAGATGAATGAAATGCAGATTAGGAAAGGGATAGGAAGTATGAAGCTTTTAAAGGGTAAAAAATGGATTGTGATAGGAGGAGCAGCAATTCTGGTGATTGCAGCAGCAGCCGTATCTGCCATGAATTCCGGAATCAATGTGGAATCGGCCGCAGTGGATCAGGGTGAGGTGACGATGCTTTTAAAGGAAACCGGTACGGTGGAATCGGAAAGCTCCATTACGATTACTGCAAAAAATTCGGGCGCGATCATGGGACTGATGGTTGAAGAGGGAGATAACATCAAGGCTGGTGATATACTGATGACCAGCGACGGAACAAGTGCAAATCTTGATATCAAAAGCCAGCAGGCTGAACTGACCGGATTGCAGGCGCAGTACAGCCAGGCACGGGAACTGGCGAATAAGAATAAAGCTCTTTATGAGCAAGGCGCTCTGAGCTATGAAGCCTATAATGTTTCCAATACCGCTGCAAAACAGCTGGCTGCCCAGATCGCTTCGCTTCAATATTCCATCCAGAGCTATGCGGAATCCTCCGGTGCGGGAGGGGTTACGGCGCCGGTGGACGGAGTTCTCACGGGAGTTTTCGTGAAAGAGGGCGAGTCGGTTGCCGCAGGGACGCCTCTTTTTGAAATTTCCAATTTAAGCAATGTCTATGTAAAGACCGATTTTATCGCCGAGGATGCAGATCTGATCCATGAAGGGGACGTGGTAAGGATTTTTAATGAGGATGCTGACTTTAACGATGAGAAAGGCACGGTCAAGAAGGTATTTCTGAAGGCGGAAGATAAGATGTCCGACCTTGGGGTGAGCCAGAAACGGGTAACCGTCGAGATCTCATTCGGAACAGTGAAACCGATCCGCTTGGGCAGCAATGTGGACGTGGAAATCGCCGTAGATAAAAAAGAGAATGTCCTCCGAATCCCTGACCTTGCAGTCTTTGAGAAAGACCGGAAAAATTTCGTCTATGTCATCGAGGGAGGCAAAGCATTGCTGCGCGAGGTAAAAACCGGCCTGGAGGGAGAGGATTATATGGAAGTTGTGTCCGGCTTATCAGAGGGTGAAATATTGATTCTATCCCCAAATGATGACATCTCCGAAAACATCAAGGTAAAGGTTCAATAATAGAGCTGCAACAGTAGAATGGAGGTTGTTATGGCAAATATAAAAACAAACGCAGTAAGACTCCTGGATTTGAAAAAAGTAGATTATATTCTTCATGAATACGATGCGCCCGACGGTTTTCTGGACGGCGTGTCTGTAGCCAAGGCGACGGGAATCGAAACGGATAGAGTATTCAAGACTCTTGTAGCACAGGGTGCCAGCAGGGAATTTTATGTCTGCGTCATCCCGGTGGCACAGGAACTGGATCTGAAGAAGGCAGCCAAGCACTTCGGGGAAAAGAAACTGGAAATGATCCCTGCCAGGGATATTACCAAGGTGACAGGATACATTAAGGGCGGCTGTTCGCCGGTAGGAATGAAAAAACAATTCAGGACCGCAATCGACGAAAGCGCACGGAACTTCGAACGGATCGTAGTAAGCGCCGGAAAGGTGGGCCTGCAGATGGATCTGCCCCTGCAGAGCCTGGTGGAAGCCGCGTCTGCTGAGTTAGCGGAGCTGATAGCGGAAGCATAGAACAGAAAAAAAGAACCGAAGGAAACCCTAAAATCCCGCGGTTCTTTTTTACTTGTTTGTTGCTGTATGATAAGGAGTTGACTTGTATTATTCTTTCTCTTTCGCCTCAGTTTCAAGAGCTTCATAAGCATTGCAATGACCCGCGGAGGAACAGCCGCCACAACCGCCGCCGCAGCCTCCGCTTTTCTGATTCTTTATTATTTTTCTTATGGCAAGAATCACTGCCAAAAATACGAATCCGACGATTATGAAATCAACCATTTGCTTCCCTCCTCTAATTTTGTGAAACAAGATCCTTGTAACTTCTGATTTTACTTGCGATTCCTACGACCAGACCGATGGCAAGAATCACTCCGAAGACGATGAGTACGATGTTTCCGTTGACCACTGCACCCCCGGAGGCTTCCTCCATGACGCCGATGTCAAGAGCGGTCTTTGTTACATACGAGGTCCCCCTGAAAATGATAGTTCCAATCACGTTGACGAGCAGCGCGACGACATAAGCGACTCCGGTCTGATAGCCAACCGCGAACAGGGTCCATTTCCAGCTGCCGTATTCCGCTTTCATTGCTCCGATTGCGGCTGCGCAGGGGGCGGAAAACAGAATGAACATCATAAAGGCAAAGGCGGTTACCTGGCTGAACATGACGGGTACCACGGAGCCGACAGAAGCAAAGGTTGCGACAACCACTTCCTTGGCAATGAGTCCTGTGATCGCAGCAACCGGCGCTGCCCAGGAGTCCCCGAATCCCAACGGAATAAAGATCCATCGGATCCCGTTTCCAAGCTGGGCAAGAATGCTTTGTTCAATGGCTTCGGGACCCACATATCCGCTGAAGCTGAAATTCTGTAAAAACCATATGATAGCACAAGCGGCAAAGAGAATCGTTCCGGCTTTTTTGATAAAGGATTTCGCCTTTTCCCACATATGTATTGTAACCCCTTTTAATTTCGGTATCTTGTAGGTCGGCAGCTCCATAACAAAAGGTGCCGGATCGCCTGCAAAAGCCTTGAATCTCTTTAGAACGATTCCGGAAACGATTACACCGGTAATTCCGATGAGATAGATGGAAGGTCCAACCCAGGTTTGCTCCCGGAACATCATGGCGATAAACATGGCGAATACGGGAAGCTTGGCACCGCAGGGAATAAAAGGAGTCAGCATGATGGTCATTCTCCGGTCCCTTTCTATCTCAATGGTTCGGCTGGCCATGATCCCCGGAATGGAGCATCCGGTACCGATCAGCATCGGGATAAAGGACTTTCCGGAAAGTCCAAATTTGCGGAAGATCCGATCCATAATAAAGGCAACTCTTGCCATATATCCGCTGTCTTCCAGCAAAGAGAGGAAAAAGAACAAAATCATGAGCTGCGGCACGAAGGTAAAGATTGCGCCAAGGCTGCCTATGATGCCGTTCAGAACCAGATCTTTGGTCCAGAATGCAGCGCCCATACTTGTCAACAGGGTGTCTGCTCCGCCCTGGATCCATCCAAATATGCTTTCCACCCAGCCGATGGACATATCACCTACAGTAACAATGGAAACATAGTAGATGATCCACAGGGTTACAAAGAATATTGGTAAAGCAAGCCATCTGTTTGTTACGATCCGGTCAATTTTATCAGAACCGAAAAACAGAGAAGTCTCTTTCTTTTTCACATATTTTGCAACAAGGTTCTGTATATAATCGTACCGCTGGCCTATCGCCGCCTCTTCCTCATCTTCTTCCAGTTTCCCGAAGGCTTCTCTCAGGAATTGAGGATCCGGTTGGGATTTTCTGTTCTTGCCCGCGATGGATAATGCGCGGGAAATCAAGTCCTTCAAGCCGGTGCCCTTTGCCGCCGAGGTTGGAATGATTTCACAGCCCAGTTCTACTGATAGACTTGTAATGTCGATGATATCGCCTCTTTTTTCGATTACATCGTTCATATTCAGAGCGATAATGACCGGAATACCGACCTTTTTCAGCTGCATGGTCAAGTAGAGATTTCTTTCGATATTTGTACCGTCTACGATATTGATAATCACGTCGGGCTTTTCATTGATCAGGTAATCTCGGGTGATGACTTCTTCCAGCGTATAAGGGGATAAAGAATAGATGCCGGGCAGATCCATAATGGATACGTCCTTATGACCTTTTAACTTTCCTTCTTTCTTTTCTACGGTAACTCCGGGCCAGTTGCCTACATATTGTGAGCTTCCGGTCAGCTCGTTAAACATGGTTGTCTTACCGCTGTTGGGATTTCCGGCAAGTGCTATTGTAATACTCATGATAATTTCCTTTCTTGTAAAGATGATTCCCTTTTTTTCTCTTATTCAACAATTACTTTTTCCGCATCCGCTTTTCGGATGGATAATTCGTATCCTCTTACGGTGATTTCAATGGGGTCCCCAAGCGGTGCTACCTTCTTTACAAAGAGCTGAGTTCCTTTGGTGATGCCCATATCCATGATTCTTCTCTTTAGGGCGCCTTCGCCGTCAAGCTGAACTACAGTTACCGTTTCGCCAAGAGGAGTATTCTTTAACGTTTTCATTTTTATATCCTCCAATTT
>CAZTEH010000048.1:0-28843 GCA_964612345.1 uncultured Oscillospiraceae bacterium
TGCCAGGGTAATCACCGTTTTCTCGGTGGTCACCCCAACATTTATTGTAGAGCCAAAATTATTTGATACACCCTTTTACTATTTACGGATGAGCAGGCTTTGCCCAGTCATTTCCACAGGCTTTTCAATTCCTATTAAATCCAGAAGCGTTGGAGCCACATCGGCCAGAACGCCGCCTTCCATGAGGCAAACGGGATCCTTGGAGATAACCAGGAAAGGAACCGGATTCAGAGAATGGGCGGTGACCGTATTTCCTTCCTCATCTGACATGCAATCCGCATTTCCGTGATCCGCTGTTAGAATAACCTGTCCGCCTAATTCCAATACCGCGTTTATGACCTGTGGAACACATTGATCCAAGGCTTCGATGGCTTTTATTGTGGCCGGGATACTGCCGGTATGTCCTACCATATCAGGATTGGCAAAGTTTAATATAATAACGTCATAGAAATTTTCCCTGATCTTTTCGATCACTTTTTCGGTAACGAGATAAGCGCTCATTTCCGGTTGGAGATCGTAGGTTGCCACTCTTGGCGAAGGGATCAAAACGCGGTCCTCTCCATTGTTCGGCGTTTCTACGCCGCCGTTGAAGAAGAAGGTGACATGGGCATATTTTTCCGTTTCTGCAATTCGAAGCTGTTTGAGCTCCAGCTCGGATAGATATTCTCCCAGAGTATTCTTTAAGGATTGCGGCGGGAAAGCCACATGAACGTTGGGCATTTCTGCATCGTACTGAGTCAAGCATACATAGCATAAATTTGAGATCTCCTTGGTTCTGTTAAATCCGTTGAATTTAGGATCGACGAAGCATCTCGTGATTTCTCTTGCTCGGTCTGGTCTGAAATTGAACATAATAATGGAGTCATCATCCTGAACGGTGATTGCTTCCCCATTTTCTTTACAGATCAGTGTCGGGAGTACAAATTCATCATTATGACCCTTCTCATAGGAATTCTCCAGCGCTGCAGCAGCACTTCCGGCCTTTTCTCCAACACCGAGGGTCATGGCGTCATAGAATTTCTGAACACGCTCCCATCGATTGTCTCGATCCATACCGTAATATCTGCCGGATATCAATGCGATTTGACCAACGCCTGCATTGGTCATGTACTCTTCAAGCATTTCAAAATAAACCCCTGCGCTTTGAGGGGGCACGTCTCTTCCGTCAAGCAGAGCGTGGATATAAAGCTTCTTGAGTCCTTTATCCTTAGCCATGTCGATCAACGCATAAATGTGGGTCAGATGGCTGTGTACGCCTCCGTCGGAAAGCAGTCCCAGCAAGTGAAGTGCGGATTGATTGGTCAGTGCGTGATCGATTGCTGTTTCCAGGGCGGTATTATGAAAGAATAAACCGTCTTTTATTTCCTTCGTGATTTTCGTAAGCTCCTGATAAACGATACGCCCGGCTCCCATGTTAAGATGGCCGACTTCTGAATTTCCCATCTGACATTCGGGGAGTCCTACATCCATTCCGCTGGCGCCGATCGTAGTGTTCGGGTACAATCGGAACAGCTCATCGATATTTTTCTTGTTTGATTGATTTATAGCATTTCCCGTACATTCGGCACTTACGCCGTAACCGTCCAGGATCATTAATAAATTTGGCTTGGTAGATAATTCCATCATGATCTCCTTAATATTTCTCCAATAATTGTCCAACACTTCTCCATGAAGTGATACTTTTCATATTATATCAAAATTAAAAAATAAAATATATAGCATGGTTAAAAATTTTGGTATAATAGAAGGTAGTGAAAAACGAAGGCGCTTTTGGAGGGGTTATGAGTAAAAAGACATTTTTAAGGGGAGCTGCAATTTTAGGGGTTGCAGGTTTATTAGTGCAGGTAATGGGTGCAATTTTCAGAATTCCCCTTGGCAATATAATCGGTGATGAGGGTATGGGCTATTATCAGACAGCATATCCTATTTACGTATTTTTGCTGGTTTTTTCCACCAACGGAGCACCGGCCGCAATTTCTAAAATGACTTCAGAAAGGGTTGCTCTGGGCCATCATTCGGAAGCACATCGTGTCTTCAAGCTTTCCTTCATTCTTATGTTTGTTTTGGGCATTGTTGCCTCCTCCATTTTTTTCTTTGGTGCGGAGTACATTGTAAACGCTCTGAAGAATCCCGGCGCATATTATGCGATGGTTTCCATTGCTCCGGCACTGCTTTTCGTGCCCATAATGGCAGTATACCGCGGATATTTTCAAGGCTTGCAGCAAATGGAGCCTACCGCCGTATCGCAGCTTGTGGAGCAGGCGGTCAGAGTGGCAATCGGATTGACTTTGGCAGTTGTACTGATTCCAAAGGGAATTGAATATGCTGCAGCCGGCGCAACGATCGGGACAAGCATTGGTCCCATCGCCGGAGTGATCATGCTTGTAATCATTTATTATATCAGGAGAGGGAAGCTCCACCAGGAAATTGAAAAAAATCAGGCTGCAGAAAAAGAGAGTGCAGGGAAAATTATGGGTACTCTCGCAGCAATTGCATTACCGATTACCATCGGCGTATCCATACTGCCGATCATGAATATCGTGGATGTTGCCATCGTAATGCGAAGGCTTCAGGATGTCGGCTTCGGTATAAAGGAAACCAATGCACTTTATGGTCAGCTGACTGGAATGGCCGGTCCTGTCATCAATATTCCCATGGCACTGGCTTTAAGCATTGCGCTAAGTATGGTTCCCGCCGTTGCCGCCGCGAACAGTGTTCGTGATACAGATTTTCTGAATATGAACGTACGCCTTGGTTTGCGTACGGCGATGATCATCGGAGTTCCCTGCACCTTTGGCCTGATGACCTTGGCGGAGCCCATCATGCTTTTGATTTATCCAATGCAGGCAGCCAGCGCGTCCAATGCAGCGCCATGTCTCTTTATTCTGTCCATAGGAATTATATTCCTGTCGGTTGCACAGACCATGGCCGGGATTCTCCAGGGTTTGGGACGGCCGTATGTAGCGGTGGTTTCTTTGGGTATCGGCGTTGTGGTGAAAGCAATCGCAACCTATATTTTAACAGGAATGCCAAGCCTTAATGTACAGGGCGCAGCCATTGGGAGCTCCCTGGCTTACGGTGTGATCGGAATTCTTAATTTTGCTGCTGTGAAAAAATACACAGGGACCAAATTCGATTTGAAATTATCCGTTTGGAAACCTTTATTTTCAGGAATCGTAATGAGCATTGTCGTATTGGCGGTCTACTATTTATGCTTAAATATCATTGGAAACAGTTTGTCTGCCGCCTTGGCAATTTGTGTCGGAGCAGCTGTTTACGCGATCATGCTCCTGAAGACGAGAGCCATCGAAGCCCATGAAATCAAACTCCTGCCCAAAGGCGAAAAACTGGCAAAGCTTTTCGCACGAATGAAACTGATCTAGTGGAGAAGAAAATGAAGTGGACAAAAGAGCAACAGGAAGCAATTGAAATCAGAGATAAAAATATTCTCGTTTCTGCTGCGGCAGGATCGGGAAAAACGGCGGTTCTTGTTGAGAGAATCAAGCAGCTTATCCTACGGGACCAGATTCCCCTTGACCAGATGCTTATCGTTACGTTCAGTAATGCCGCCGCATCGGAGATGCGGGAGAAGATCGCTTCCGCCATATCCAGAGAGCTGGAGGAATCTGCGGAGGCAAAGAAGACATCCTTTCTCAGAGAGCAGCTCAATTTAATTCACAGAGCGAATATCAGCACCTTTCACGCCTTTTCCATGGAGGTGATCAGGCGTTATTTCTATCTCATCGATATCGAGCCCAATTTTAAAATATGTGATGAAGCCCAGAAAACCATCCTGCAAGCGGATGCGATGGAGCAGCTGCTCAGCAGCATGTTCGAATCCCGCAGTCAGGATTTTGTTGATTTTCTGAGCAAATATGCCTCAACCAAAAATGATAATGCAGTGAAGGATATGATCTTTGAAGTTCATAACTTCATCCAGAGCATTCCGGATTCTTTTGCCTGGCTGAGAGAACAGGCGGAGGCGCTTGCCTGTTCCAGGGAAGGCTTCGAGAACAGTTCTGCTTTTCGTGAGATCAAAGGTGAAATAACAAGAAACCTTGCTCTTGCAGAAGGCTTTTTTTCACGGGCCGGGGAAATGCTGGAGGACCATGGTGTTTCCAGTCTTCTGCCGAAATGGAAGCTTGATATGGACATGCTGGAAATCTTAAGGCATAACTTTGAAACTATGCCCTTTGATGAATTCGGCCGATTGATCACCGATATGAAATTTCAGACCTATTCAGCCTCAAAGGATGAGAAGGAAGTCTATGAGGAGATTAAGGAAGCAGTCTCTTCCCTTCGGGATCAGGGGAAAGTCCTGATTAAAAAGATGTCGGCACAATATTTGGCACGGCCGATCGCAGCGTATGTTGAGGATTTGAATCGGACCCATCAGGATGCAATGTATCTCTGTTATCTGGTGGAGGAGTTTGACCGGTTCTACAAGGAAAAGAAGCAGAATAAAGGTCTGATCGATTTCAGCGATATTGAACATTACGCACTGGCGGTGCTTTCCAGAGAGGAAGCCGCAGCTGAGTACCGGAATAAATTCGAATGCATTTTCATCGATGAATATCAGGACAGCAACATCGTTCAGGAAACACTCATCGGTAAAATAAAAAGAGAGAATAATCTCTTCATGGTAGGTGACGTAAAGCAGAGCATCTATAAGTTCCGGCTGGCTGAGCCGGAGATTTTTATCGGCAAGTATGAAGCCTTTAAAGAGAATAAAAATGAATATGATATCAAACTGGATCTGAATAAAAACTTCAGAAGCAAGGGCAGGATCATCGCAGCAGTCAACGATATTTTCAGCCAGATCATGAACAAAGATCTTTCCGGTCTGGAGTATGACAAAGCCGCTGCGCTCTATCCGGGTCTGCCGTATGAAGGCGAGCTGGATTATCCTGTGGAGCTTCAAATCGTGGATGACATGCAGATCGACGACTTGTCTCTCGATGATGAAATCAAGGAAATGAAGAAAGCGGAAATGGAAGCCTATACTGCAGCTCAGATCATCCTGGAATCAAAGGGCAAGATGATCTACGACGGTAAAAGAGGAAAAGAACGACCCATCACCAACCAGGATACAGTGATTCTTCTGCGCAGTGCGAAGGGCTATGCGGAAATCTATTACGAGGTGCTGATGAAGGAAGGGATCCCTGCTTTCGTGGACACCAGCGACGGATATTTCGATACATTGGAAGTTGAAGTTTTTTTGAACCTCATTCGCGTCATCGATAATAGGAAACAGGATATCCCGTTGCTCAGTATTTTACGTTCTCCTATCTTTGGCTTTACCATGGAGGAACTGATCCAAATCAGAATTTTCAATAAGGAATTGTCCTATTATCAGGCCTTCCGGGAATATGCCGAACGGGGCGAAGCTGCTTTCTTAAAAGAAAAGTGTGAGGCAGCTCTGGCTCGCATCGATCAATGGAAGAAAGAAGCGCCGCTAATGCCGCTGGAGGATTTCCTGTGGATGCTGATCCGTGAAACGGGATACTATGAATATATCGGCGGGATCCCGGGAGGCAGCCAGAGACAAGCGAATTTAAGGGCGCTGGTGGATAAGGCGGTGCAGTTCCAGAGCAGTCAGATGAAGGGGCTTTTCGGTTTTATCAATTATATTGAAGCGATCAAAAAGCGTAACGTTCCCATGGGACAGGTGAAACTGCTGGGTGAGAACGACGATGTGGTCAGGATCATGACGATCCACAAAAGCAAGGGGCTTGAATTTCCAATGGTATTGGTGGGCGGCTTGGGAAAACGCTTCAATAAGGACAGCAATACCTATCAGGTCAGCCTGCATAAGGACATCGGCTTGGGTATCCGATATGTCGATAAGGAAAATTCCTGCTATAAAAAGACCATCGTTCAGACGGCCATCGATCAGAAAAAGAGAAGGGAAAGTCTGGCGGAGGAACTCAGGATCCTCTATGTCGCTTTTACCAGAGCGATGGATAAGCTCGTCCTTTTAGGTATCATGAAGGACATTGATAACGCCATGGAGAGCTATTCCATCAATGGCAATCAAAACTATTCCGGTGCGCGATCCTATCTGGATTTTCTGATACCGGCTTTGGGAAATACGAATATTATTTATCGTCAATCGAGCCGTAAGGATATCAATTTCCGGAAAGAGGAAACGGATCAGAAGAAAAACGATGTCCGCCGTCTGCTTCTTGGGGGAGCGAGGGATTGCCCGGATCGGGAAGACCTTAAAAGTGAGATTCAAAGGCGCCTTGGCTATGAATACGGTCATCGGGAGGCACTGCAGCTGAAATCGAAGTTTACCGTCTCCGAACTAAGCAGGCTTACAAAAGAGCAGAGTGAGTCGCGGAGAAACGTCGTTTTGGATACACCGAGATTTATCAGAGAGAAGAGCAAGTTTACCGGGGCGGAAAAGGGTACCATATTACATAAAGTGATGGAGCAGCTTGACTTCCATCAAATGGCGGCAATTTGGAACGAAAACAACGGCAAGGCAGCAAACACGGAAGCGATCAAGGCAGTTGTAAATGATCTCGTAGAACGGGAAATTCTGACGAAGGAAGAAGCCGGTGTTGTCTCTTATCAAAAGATCATCGGATTTCTCGATTCGGATATCGGTAAAAGGGCATGCCGCTCAGGGAAGCTTTACAAAGAAGTTTCTTTTAATATCATGAAGGAACTATCCGGTGAAAAGATAATCATACAGGGAACGATAGACTGCTACTTTGAAGAAGTTGGAAAATATATCCTTTTGGACTATAAATCAAATTATATCAGTGATTCTGAAGATGAATCGGAAATACAAAAGCTGATGGAAAGCTACCGATTGCAGCTGGAATTGTATAAAGAGGCGCTGGAGAGGATACGCGGCATCAAGGTGGAGGAAGCTTATCTCTATCTGTTCACTATAGAAAAAGGAGTAAAAGTATTTTGAATGAATTAAGAATTCATTGCAGGATACCAATTAGCATGCCTATAAAATATGGAATTAGCCATATCATCCAGACAAAGAGACTGAATCTATGAAATGTCTGTTTTTTCACAACATCGTTCCTAATAAGAACCAGGGTTGCCCATATTACATGGAAAGCCATCAGTACGATTGCTAAAACACCTGTGACACCATGAATTCCTGATGATATAACCGATATACTTGCCGCTCCTGAGCTTGCTATTTTTTCCATAGTGAGTGTGCCTGTAATATCGAAGGCCAGACCAAGCCAACAGGTAACCACATGCCATTTTTTCAGCTCCTTTGCTTTTCTCTCTGACCATACGCCAATCGAGTAGAATACAAGAGCGAAACTAATTGTTGTCGTTGCAAAGATTAATAATTTACTCATATTACTCCTTTTGCCGTTGATTTGATATTTGTTTGTATGTTTCGCTGATATAATACCCAGTTTCTAGAAAATTAGATTAGAAATAGAAAAAATCACCTTCATCTAAAAATGAGAGGTGATTTTTTTTATGTTCTCCGGAGTATGTAATTAAATTAAATAAGCAAATAAAATGTATACTGTTGCAATCACAATGGTGATCAACATCACTGGGAAAGCTATTTTGAAATAACTTCCGAAAGTGATTCGATATCCTTCACGTTCTGCCATTCCGATGGCTACCACATTTGCGCTGGCTCCGATTGCCGTACCATTTCCACCGAGGCATGCTCCTAAGGACAGAGCCCACCATAAAGGCATGATATTCATATCGGTCATTTCACCCATCTGAATGATAAGAGGGATCATCGTTGCAACAAACGGAATGTTGTCAATGAAAGCGGAAGCGATGGCCGATACCCATAAAATCGCTAACGCCGTCAGGAACAAGTCGCCTCCGGTCAATTCGATAACTCCATTGGCCATCATGGATATGACTCCGGTTTCCTCGATACCGCCTACAAGAATAAACAGTCCCGAGAAGAAGAAAATCGTCTTCCATTCTACTTCAAGCAATACATGCTCCGAATCGATGCCGGAAATGAAAAGAAGTACAACAGCACCGGCCAAAGCAATGGTTGAGGACTCATAATGAAGCGCGCCATGGAACAGAAAACCAACGATAACGAATGCAAATACAATTAAGCATTTATTAAGCAATAGTCTGTCTTTAATGGTTGCTTTTTCGTCCAGAGCCATGATCTTCTCTTTCAGGCTGGGATCAGATACAAGTGATTTTCGATAGATAAATGCGAAGATAAAAGATGTGACAAACAAAATAGGAAATGCAATGACCGCATCATTAATTAAAAAGTCCATAAAATTCAAGCCCGCTTGACTTCCAATCATAATATTCGGAGGATCCCCGATCAAAGTTGCCGTACCTCCCACATTGGAGGCAAAAATCGCTGAAATGATAAAAGGAATTGGGTTTAACTTTAATTCCTTTGTAGTGCTTATAGCAATCGGTAATATCAACAGGATTGTGGTGACATTATCAAGAAATGCGGATAAAACCCCTGTTGTAATGCTAAGCAGAATCAGCAGCCAAAACGGGTTCGCCTTGGAGGCCTTCACCATCCTGATTCCCAGATATTCAAAGATACCGGTTCGCCGCATGATCATTACGATGATCATCATCGCAACCAAAAGTCCGATGGTGTTATAGTCAATTGCTGCGAATGCCTCATCCTGATTCAACACTCTGAGCAGGACCATCAGCATTGCGCCGGACAAAGCAACTACCGCTCTGTCAAATTTGTCCCAGATAATCAGGGCGTATACACCGACGAAGATTATGATAGATAATGTAAAATAAGTGCTTTCTGGCATTTGTTGTTCCTCCTAAATCTAGTTTTCATTCTATATAAACTACAAAAATGTATTATAAAAGTATATAGCATACATCAATGCAGATTGCCGAGTGTGTTATTCCTAGAAAAAGTTAATGGATATTGATTTAAGATTTCGCCCGGAGCTTTGCATTGTCCAAATGACTGGATACGGCTGCAATTCCCGCGTCGGTATCTTTATTTTTAAACGCTTCGAAAATAGCTCGATGCTCCAGCAAAATTTCATCAAGATACGAAGATGAAACATCGCGGTTGGGTGATTTGCTTTGCTTGATATAGAGCTGGTAGGAGGAGAGAATGTGGTACAGCATTCGGTTATGGGATGCCTTGTAAATCAATTCATGGAAATTCATGTTGATGTTCAGCATTTTTTCCACATCCTTTTTCTGAGTGTAAAACTCCATAAACTCAAAGGATTCCTCCAGCTTTTCATATTCTTCCTTTGTAATTCTTTCGATTGCCCACTTCACAGCCAGAACTTCATATGATTTCCGAAGTTCATACATATCCTGAATATCCAGTTGAGAAAAACCTACCACAAAAGCTCCCCGATTTGGTATGGTTTCAATGAAGCCCTCCAGTTCGAGCTGCCGGAAGGCTTCTCTCACCGGAGTACGGCTCACATTGTATTCATCGCATATCTGCTGTTCGGTAAGTTTCTCACCTTGATGCAGCTTGCCTTGCAGGATATCTTTCCTGAGATTGGAAAATAGGTCTGTAGAGAGTGCCATATTTGCTCCTTATATCTTCGATAAAATATAGTGATTCTGTCGATTTTATCGCGGCAGAAGCCGCAAACGGCGTTGCCGTAAGGTTGAATCAATATATCATGTCTTACTTAATTCGAGACATGATATAATCTGCGAACTGAGCCCCAGTGGCTCCATCCGATCTTCCTGTTATAGTCAGTGCTTTCTCCGTAACAGAACAAACTTCCAGCGCGGCATACAGTTTATCCGCTTTATCCTGATAACCGATATGGGACAAAAGCATTGCGCCGGCGCGGATCACACTGGAAGGATCAGCATAGATGTCCCTTCCTTCTTCCACCATACGGGGAGCGGAACCGTGGATCGCTTCAAACATGGAATAATGTTTTCCGAGGTTTGCACTTCCTGCAGTACCGACACCACCCTGGAATTCTGCTGCTTCATCGGTCAGGATGTCACCATACAGATTTGGGAGAATGAGAACTTCAAACTGCCCGCGTCTCTTCTCGTCGATGAGCTTGGCGGTCATAATATCGATATACCAGTCATCCACCTCGATTTCCGGATAATCCTTTGCAACCTGCTTACAGACATCCAGAAATTTCCCGTCCGTTGTTTTTACGACGTTGGCATTGGTAACAATGGTAACTCTATTTTTATTGTTTGCCCTTGCAAATTCAAAAGCAAGCTTTGCGATACGCTCCGTACCGGGATTTGTGATCACTCGGAAGTCGAATGCAAGATCGTCATTGATATTGACACCTTGGCTGCCCAGAGCATAGAGGCATTCCGTATTTTCTCTGAAGAAGGTCCAGTCGATTCCAAGATCAGGAACTTTCACCGGTCTGACGTTTGCAAACAGATCAAGTTCTTTTCTCATAGCAACATTAGCGCTTTCCACATTTGCCCATTTGTCGCCTTTCCTTGGAGTAGTGGTAGGGCCTTTCAAAATCACATTGCACTTCTTGATTACCGTAAGGACATCGTCAGGGATCGCCTTGCCTGCAGCAGCACGGTTTTCAATGGTACAGCCATCGATTACTTTAAACTCTACCTTTCCGGCCTCGACCTCATCGGCCAGAAGCTGCTCCAGAACTCGATGAGCCTGTGCTGTAATAGCAGGACCAATACCGTCGCCGCCGATAACGCCGATGATAATTTTATCAAGGGATTGATAATTGATAAAGTCTGTATCCAATTTCATTTTTTCCACTCTCGCAAGCTGCTGAGCCACGATCGCTTCAAAAGCTTTCATATAATCCATATTGTTCTTCCTTTCTAATCCTACAATCAAATCAAAAATAATTTATAAGTTTATCGGGCCGCGCCGTGGGTGTTTTCGCGGGAAACCGTCCGAGCTTTTAAGTTTATGGATTGAAAATTGTAAGCGAGCGGTTTCCTAGAGAATACCCCTGGCAGGCCTGCCATTGTTAAATTGATCCTTTGATTTGATTGATTTTTCCGCCGGCAAGGATCATTTCCATATCCAGTTCGGAGAAGCTGGTTTTTACCTTATATTCTTTTCCGGAGTCGATATTCTTTACAATCATAACAGGGTTATTCACCTGCTCACGGGCATTTTCAATCACAAGCTTCTGGCCAAGCATGAAATCGTCATAGTCGGCCGGATTCTCAAACACAAGCGGAAGAATTCCGCTGTTGATGAGATTGGAACGGTGAATTCGGGCGAAGGATTTGGCAAGGACAAACCGGATCCCGAGATAAAGGGGTGCCAGGGCAGCATGCTCACGACTGGAGCCCTGTCCGTAGTTTTCACCTCCGACGATGATTCCTCCCTGGGCTTCCTTACAGCGTGCCGCAAAGTCCTTGTCAATTTTTTCAAAGCAGTAATCTGCAAGGTAAGGAATATTGGAACGATATGGCAGCAATCTCGAATCGGATGGCATGATATCATCTGTCGTAATGTTGTTTCCAGCATGGAGCACCACGGTTCCCGTTACGGTATCGGATAATCTTGTATTCTGAGGGAACGGCTTGATGTTTGGTCCCATATCTACCGCTGTATTACTTTTGCTCGTATCCTTTGGATAAACGATGAAGTTGTCGTTGGTGTTAAAGTTTTCCGGTTTGATTTCCGGGAATTCAAATCCCGATTGGGAACCGTCTGTCAACACGCCGGTAATGGCGGATACAGAAGCAGTTTCAGGGCTCACCAGGTATACGTCTGCATCCAGTGTTCCGCTTCGTCCTTTGAAGTTTCTGTTGAAGGTACGAAGGGATACGGCCCCGGATTTCGGAGACTGCCCCATGCCGATACATGGACCACAGGCATTTTCGATGATTCTGGCCCCTGCATTAATCATGGAAGCCAACGCTCCGTTTTCAGCCATCTTGCTGAGAATCTTGCTGGAACCCGGTGAAATCACCAGACTTACATCTGGATGGATTTTCTTTCCCTTTAAGATTTCCGCAACCTTCATCAAGTCGGTATAGGAAGAGTTGGTACAGCTTCCGATGGCGACCTGATCCACTTTGATCGGTCCGATATTTTTAATCGTATCGACGTTATCAGGACTGTGTGGCATTGCTGCCAGCGGAACAAGATTTGACAGATCCACCTTCAGCACCTCGTCATATACTGCATCTTCATCTGCCGACATCGGTGCATAGTCTTTTTCTCTTCCCTGAGAAGCCAGATAAGCTCTTGTGTTTTCATCACTTGGGAACAGGGAAGTGGTTGCGCCGAGCTCTGCGCCCATATTGGTAATGGTGGCACGGTCTGTAACGGATAAGGTTTTGACACCCTCTCCAGAGTATTCCACAATTTTACCTACGCCGCCCTTGACGGTCAATTGCTGCAGGACATATAAAATAACGTCCTTTGCAGAAACCCATGGCTTCAGGTTTCCGGTGAGCTCAACCTTCAACACCTTTGGAACCGGCAGGCTGTAGATGCCTTGCGCCATTGCAACAGCAACATCAAGACCGCCTGCACCAATGGCAATCATGCCAAGTCCGCCGCCGGTAGGGGTGTGGCTATCGGAGCCTAAAAGGGTTTTCCCCGGAATCCCGTAATTCTCTAACTGAAGCTGGTGACAGATCCCGTTTCCCGGTTTGGAGAATAATACGCCGTGACGCTTCGCAACGCTTTTAATAAATTCATGATCGTCGGCATTTTCGTATCCTGTCTGAAGTGTATTGTGATCAATGTAGGCGACAGAGAGCTCTGTCTTTATTTTATCCACGTTCATGGCTTCCAACTGCAGGTATACCATGGTTCCCGTGGAATCCTGAGTAAGAGTCTGATCGATTTTAATCGTGATTTCATTTCCCGGAGCGATAACTCCATCGACAAGATGGTTCTCCAGAATTTTATAGGCTAATGTCTTTCCCATAAGATCTCCTTTCGTCTGCGGTAGCATTGTATACAATTATACAATCACGCCATGGATAAGTCAAGAATACGATGAAGCAAAGATACATATTTTTCGGATTGAATTGGTAAAAAAAGGGTAAAAATATTTCAGAAATTTTAATTTTATAAATCATTGAAACAGGAAATAAAATACTATATAATGTACCTTACACGATATGAGATAACAAGATATAGGAGACGAGAAATGAAAACAGTTATAAAAAGAGATGGAACCCAGGTCAGCTTCAATAGTGGTAAAATTAAGACCGCCATCGAAAATGCGATGATGGAAACAAAAGCAGGCGTCGATTCTGTTTTGGCGGGTAATATAGCAGCGGCCATCGAAAAGCAGGTGGAACGGTCGGAGCGTATGATCAAGGTGGAGGACCTCCAGGATTTAGTGGAAGATTTCCTCATGGCCAGCGAGCGCAAGGATGCTGCAAAGAAATTCATCATTTATCGTTATGAAAGGGACAAGACCCGGGACGCAAGAAAGCGAAGAGACGGAAGACTCGTTTCAGAGGAATTTGTAAGCAAATATAAACATACGCCTTCTCCAATGAATCAGCTTGGCAGCTTCGTCTACTACAGGACCTATTCCCGATGGATGCCTGAGGAGATGAGAAGAGAATACTGGTGGGAAACCGTTCGTCGTTCGGTGGAGTACAATTGCAGTTTGATCCCTACCTCCAAGGAAGAGGCGGAAAAGCTATATAAGAATGTCTTTGAATTAAAGCAGTTTTTATCCGGCAGGACCTTCTGGGTGGGCAGCACGGATGTCTCAAAGTTTTACCCTATGTCCAACTATAACTGCTCATTCCAGGTTATAGACAGTTTTGCTGCCTTCCGGGATATCTTTTATCTGCTCATGGTAGGGTCCGGTGTCGGTGTCAGAGTGCTGAAATCTGATATTGTAAAGCTTCCTCCAGTCAGAACGGATATCGAAGTGATCCATGAATCCTATACCCCGATGCTTCGTACGCTGCGTCAGGACAGTACCGCTCTGGAATTCACCCATAACGATACGGTGAAGATCACCATTGGGGACAGCAAAGAGGGCTGGGTTCAGTCCATGGATTATTTCCTGAAGGTGCTTTACAGTACGGAATATCGAAAGATCAAGACGGTCTTACTGAATTACGATCACGTCAGATCCAAGGGCGAGAAGCTGAGAACCTTTGGGGGAACAGCCAGCGGCCATTCCAGCATGAAAAACATGTTCATTAAAATATTCAAGGTTATCGAGAAGGCGAAGCACCGGTCCACAACGAACAAGGTAAAGCTGCAGCCCATTGATTGTCTGGATATCGCCAATATTATCGGTGAAAATGTTGTCGTTGGAGGGGTACGCAGAACGGCAGAAATCGTGCTCATCGATCAGGATGATAAGGATTGCATTCAGGCGAAAAGTGAGCTCTACAAAAAGATCGATGAAAAATGGGTTATTGATACGGAAATCGCCCACCGCCAGATGAGCAACAATTCCATTTATTATACAAGAAAGCCAACCAGACCGGACCTTCATTGGCATTTGCAGCAGATGAGGTATTCGGGAGAGCCGGGCTGGGTCAATGAGGAGGCCGGAGCCAAAAGACGGCCGAATTTCCAGGGTGTAAATCCTTGTGCTGAGATTCTGCTTGACTCAAAAGGCCTGTGCAACCTGACAACACTTAATGTGATGGGATTCGTTCGGGATGGCATTCTTGATCATGATGGTCTGATGGAAGCCCAGAAGCTGAGCACCAGAGCCGGTTACAGAATGACCTGCACCGAACTGGAAATTCCCGAATGGAATGCGGTACAGCAGCGTGATAAGCTTCTCGGCTGCTCCCTGACCGGCTGGCAGGACATGGTGAATGCCTTGAATCTTGACAGAGAGGGACAGGAAAATCTGCTGAGAGAGCTGAAAGAAACCGCCAGAAGAGCAGCGGCAGAGTATGCGAGAGAGCTTGGCCAGCAGGAACCGCTTCTGATCACCACCATAAAGCCTGAGGGAACATTAAGTCTGCTGCCGGTTGTGTCCAGCGGCGTCCATTTCTCCCATGCGCCTTACTATATTCGCAGAGTCAGAATCAGCAGCGATGATCCGCTGACCAAAGTATGCGAGGAGCTGGGATATCCGGTTTATCCGGAGGTCGGGCAGGATCCGGAAACCTGCGTGACCAAGGTTGTGGAATTCCCGGTTAAGGCACCCGGCGAAAAATTCAAGGCGGATGTCAGTGCCATCGAGCAGCTGGAAATCTATAAGATGTTCATGACCCACTACGTTGAACATAACTGCTCCATCACGATCCACGTAAAGGATGACGAATGGGATGCCGTTGAACAATGGGTATGGGACAACTGGGAGGATACCGTTGCCCTCTCCTTCCTGTCCTTTGAGGATAATTTCTATGAGCTTCTGCCATTTGAAGAGATCACGGAAGAGGAGTACCAGAGAAGGGTCAAAGAGATGAATCCATTCGTGCCTTCCCTGATCTCAAAATACGAAAAGGAAGAGACGGAATATGACATCGGGGACGAGGGCTGTGAAAGCGGAGTCTGCCCGATCCGGTAATCGTATTTTTAAATGGCAATGTAGACGAACAAAATAAATTGAAGTAAAATAATGGCAACAACTAAATAAAAGTTGTTGCCATTAATTTTATTGGGGGCATGAATTGGAAAATCAACTTCGCGGTATCCATAAACTTGAAATAGCCACCTTGTTGTATTATCATATAAATAATCTGCACAATTTGCAGTGAAGTGAAAAAATAAGGAGATCCGAATGAAAATACTAAGATATTTGCTCGTGTTTGTTCCTATCAGCTTGATAGGGGAATTTATGAGCATTCCGGAAACAGTAATGTTCGTACTATCCGCATTGGCGATTATCCCATTAGCCGGGTTAATGGGAGAGGCAACGGAGGAAATCTCTTTCTATTCAGGTCCACGTATGGGAGGTTTTCTCAATGCAACGTTTGGTAATGCCACAGAACTAATTATTGCCTTTTTTGCGATGAGGGCGGGATTGTTTGATGTAGTGAAAGCTTCTATTGCAGGTTCAGTCATAGGCAATATTTTATTGGTATTGGGAGCTAGTATGTTTGTAGGCGGGTTAAAGTACAAGACGCAGTATTTCAATCAAAAGGTGATTGATGTTTCCGCCAGTATGCTGTTGTTTGCAGTAATCGGACTAATTATCCCGGCAATCTTTACACATACGGTGGATCCGGAATTATTGACTACAAGGTACGAAGGCCTTAGCGTATTTGTGGCTGTAATCATGTTCTCGATCTATATATTGAGTCTGGTTTTCTCGTTTTACACACATAAGGATTTATACTCCGTGGATCATGAAGAAGAGAACAATCCCAAATGGTCTTTGCGAAAAGCGATAGTGGTTCTAATCGGTGCAACCGTACTGATTGGTATTGAGTCTGAATTTTTTGTTGGTGCCGTTGAGCCGATGACAAATGCAATTGGATTAAGTGAATTCTTTGTTGGTATCATTTTAGTACCAATCATAGGGAATGCAGCAGAGCATAGCACGGCAATTTTCATGGCTGCAAAAAATCGTATGGATGTTGCAGTAGAGATCGCAATCGGTTCAAGTTTACAAATTATACTCTTTGTAACACCGTTACTCATTTTCTTAAGTCTGCTGTTCTCACCTATGAGCATAGTCTTTAATACATTCGAACTGGTCGCCTTGATATTCTCCGTTTTGATTGCAAACAGACTGGCAAGTGACGGCGAATCCAACTGGCTGGAAGGCGTTCAGCTTATTGCGGTTTATATTATTATGGCCGCAGCATTTTTCATCCTGTAATTGAATTTTTCCTAATTCCCGGCGCTTATTCCTGCTGAAGCTCCAGCGGCTCCGGCCGCCATAACGCAGTCGATGGCAAGTACTACCGATAAAGCGATAATCTCATCCTGTTCGTTCGCTATATCAAGCTCGTAGCAATCACCCCAGGTCATCCATTCCTTATGAATGGTCACTATGGAATGTCCTTGCTGTGTGATTTCGTAATCATGGGCCATGAAGCTGCCATTGATTTCCCAATCGAGTCCATCGATGCTGTATTTGGGTTGCAGGAAAGTAAATTCCTTAACAATCTCGGCAATCTGGTTGCCATCTATAAACACAAAAAATTTTGGAAGGAAGCTGAAAACTTTCTGTTGGATGAAGGCAACTTCGTTATTGGAACGATCACTGACATGTAGTTTTTTACCCCAGGAGAAGAACTCACCCTCGACAAAATATTTGTCGGACCCGTTTTCATCCTTTACTGTGAATTGGTCTACCCATGAAAAAATCTTCTGACGTATATAGAGTTTCATTACGAATTCCTTTCTACTGAGGCCTACGCTCAGATGCTCAGGTTTTTTACACACCGTTCAATGTGCTACAATTTAGACATATTATACATCAACTTGCTAACGCTGTAAATTGGCCGGGTCGACGGGGAAGTTTTTGACACCATTATCTTGAAAAAAAAGGATTTGAAATAGATTATGAAAAAATTAGTGATTGGTATATTAGCGCATGTGGATGCAGGCAAGACGACATTATCCGAGAGCCTGCTGTATTTGAACGGGAAAATAGGAAAACTGGGAAGGGTGGATAATAAGGATGCTTATTTAGATACCTATGAGCTGGAACGGGCAAGAGGAATCACCATTTTTTCAAAGCAAGCCATATTTGAAACTGGTGAGACTCAGATTACCTTACTGGATACCCCGGGGCATGTGGATTTTTCGGCTGAAATGGAGAGAACACTTCAGGTGATGGATTATGCCATTTTAGTGATCAGTGGCGCAGATGGAGTGCAGGGGCATACCAAAACATTGTGGCGCCTACTTGACCTGTATCAGATCCCTGTTTTTTTATTCGTCAATAAGATGGACCAGAACGGGACGGATAAGGCCAAGCAAATGACAGAAATAAAAAAACAGCTGGATGATGGATGCGTTGAATTTGGACAAGTTAAGACAGACAGCTTTTACGATCAACTGGCCATGTTTGATGAACACATGATGGAAGATTATCTGGAAACAGGACATATTGAAACTGCGCAGATCAAAAAAGCGGTCAGAGTGCGCAAAGTGTTTCCGTGCTTTTTTGGTTCGGCTTTGAAATTAGAAGGCATTGAGCAGTTTTTGCAGGGTGTTGTGAATTATTCCATGACACCTGATTATCCCGATGAATTCGGTGCTAAAATATTCAAAATAAACAGAGACGAGCAGGGAAACCGTCTTACCCACATGAAGATCACTGGCGGAAAGCTTAAGGTGAAGGATGTTTTAACGAATCGCATTTGGGAAGAGAAAGTAAATCAAATTCGTATCTATTCCGGACAGAAATTCGAGGCAGTGAGTGAGATCGAGGCAGGTTCTGTATGCGCAGTTACAGGACTCAGTCAAACCAGGCCGGGAGAAGGCTTAGGGATGGAGGAAGCTGCAGGTACACCAGTATTGGAACCGGTACTGTCCTATCAGATCAGACTTCCGGAAGGCTGCGACCCAAGAGCGATGGTTCCCAAGCTGCGTCAGATTGAAGAAGAGGAACCGGAGCTTCATATTATCTGGGATGAACAGTTGCAGGAAATTCAGGCACAAATCATGGGCGAGGTGCAGATTGAGATTCTTCAGAGCTTGATTAAAAGCCGTTTCGGTGTTGAGGTAACCTTCGATGCCGGCAGGATCGTATATAAAGAGACGATTGCCGATGCAGTGGAAGGAGTAGGGCACTTTGAACCGTTACGGCATTATGCGGAGGTTCACTTGCTATTGGAGCCGGGTGAGCCGGAGAGCGGTCTGCAGTTTGGGACAGAATGCAGTGAGGATTTGCTGGCTAAAAACTGGCAAAGACTCATCTTAACTCATCTGGAAGAAAAAGCGCATAAGGGAGTTTTAACAGGGTCAGCGATCACAGATATGAAAATTACGTTAGTCTCTGGCAGAGCGCACAATAAGCATACAGAAGGCGGCGACTTCAGGGAAGCTACTTACCGTGCAGTGCGTCAAGGCTTAAAGGAGGCAGAATCCATATTGCTTGAGCCTTATTATGCCTTTCAGCTGGAGCTGCCTGAGAAAATGGTTGGAAGAGCGATGACTGACGTTGAGAAAATGCACGGCTCATGCGAAATATCACAGTCAGATGGCGATATGGCGGTTCTCGTCGGGAGCGCTCCTGCTATTGGCATGAGGAATTATCAGAAAGAGGTAGTAGCCTATACCAAAGGTCTTGGCAGGCTGTTTTGCATCCTGAAAGGATACGAACCATGCCGTAATGCGGAAGAGGTCACAGCAAGTATTGGATATGATTCGGAACGAGACATGGCAAATCCGACCGGATCTGTATTTTGCGCGCATGGTGCAGGATTTTTGGTGGATTGGAATGAAGTAAAGGACTACATGCATATTGAAAGCTATCTTCAGAAGAAAGACGATTTGTCGGGAGAACCAGTCCAAAGCCAAGCCACATCCTCAGCAGAGCGGGGGATCAGTTTAGAAGAGATCGACCGAATTATGAATAAAACCTACTATGCGAACCAGGGAAAAAAATCCATCTGGAAAAGACAGATCGAAGCCAGCGAAAGACATTGTGAACCGGTTCCCTATGTCGGCATACGGAAGGAAACCAGAGAAAAGTATCTCCTTGTGGACGGCTATAATATTATTTTTGCATGGCCTGAATTGAAAGAACTTGCAGATGCCAATATGGACGGTGCCAAAATGAAATTGCTTGATGCACTGAGCAATTATCAGGGGATCCTAAATCATCAAATTATTGTTGTGTTTGATGCTTACCGTGTTCAGGGGCATCGTGAAGAAGTGATCGATTATCATAATATCCATATGGTATATACCAGGGAGGCGCAGACGGCGGACCAGTACATTGAACGGTTTGCCCATGACAACCAGAAAAAATACCATATAACCGTTGCAACGTCAGACGGGTTACAGCAGATGATCGTAAGGGGAGATGGATGTTCCTTGCTATCTGCCAGAGAACTGAAAGCCGAGATTGAAGAGGCGAATGAAAGAATCAAGCAGGAATATCCGGAAATGCAGGGCAGAGGCCGTAATTATCTGATCGATGCGTTATCTCCCGACGTAAAACAGCAGATGGAAGAACTGTTTATAAAAGGAAATGATAAGTAATAATGCTAAATTCCCATTACAATTTAATTCCATCGATCTGTATCGTTCCAATTGGAAGTTTTGCGACACCAGAAAATGAATTGCCCTGTACGACTCCTTTAACTGAGGCGTTAAAACGGCCTATCGGTGTCTTTATATTTGTTTTAAACTCGACGCCGTTTCCTTTCACGATACCCTTAGTAATTTCTGCGACTCCTGCCGAGTATTCTAATGTTCCTTTTAATAAATCTCCTTCAACAATGAGTGTCATTTTACCTTTTTGTGCGCCCTTAGGCGTCCGAACCTGTACCTGATATGTACCTGCTACTGACATATGCGGTACCCCTTTCTTTTTTAGATTTTGTAACCATAGTTAATATAAATTATGCGATCAATTCAAATTCTACGCCTTTTTTAATAATATAAAACCAATTGATTGACTGTCGAGTGATGGTAAAGGAGAGGATACGTTTATGAACAGCATGGAAAGAGTAGAAAACAGATTAAGGAGGGAACCTGTTGACCGGGTTCCGAACCTCAATATCATCATGCAATTTGCGGCCAGGCACATCAATATACCTTACGGTAAATATTGTACCGACTATAGATACCTTGTGGAAGGAAACATAAAATGCTGCCGTGACTTCGGCATTGATATGGTTAGTGCTATTTCCGATCCTTATCGAGAGACTTCCGGTTTCGGGGGAAATGTTGTGATTCTTGAAGATGACGTACCTCGATGTACCGATTATTTTTTAAAGGAGTATGGCGATTTAAAAAAACTTAAGCCCATTGATCCGGTTCAATCGGCAAGAATGAATGACAGACTGAAAGCAATATCATTATACAAGCAGGTCTGTAGCAGCGAATTCCCGATTCTTGGTTGGGTTGAGGGAGCATTTGCCGAGGCAAATGCTCTCAGGGGAATGTATGATCTAATGATTGATTTACATAAAGCGCCTGAATTTGTCAGAGAATTAATTGAAATATGTCTGGAGCAAAGCATTTTGTTTGCCAGGCAGCAAATCAAGGAAGGGGCACAATATATCGGAATAGGGGATGCGGCTGCTTCTCTCGTGAGTCCAAAGATCTATAAGGAAATGATTCTGCCTGCAGAGAAGAGATTGATCGATGAAATCCATAAAAATGGGGCCAGAGCGAAGTTGCATATCTGCGGCAATACCTCTGCGCTGCTTGATCGAATGGCAGAAAGCGGCGCCGATATCATAGATATTGATCATTTAGTCGATCTAAATAAGGCAGTGGAAAAAATAGGGGAAAAAGCCCTGGTCTGCGGCAATTTTGATCCAGTATCCATACTTCTCGACGGCGATGTCAGTACGATCAAGGAGAATGTAAGAAGCTGCCTTGCTGCAGGCAAGGACAGAATAATAATAAGTGCGGGCTGTGAGGTCCCCAAATTCACCCCTCCAGAGAATTTGAAAGCGGTTGCAGAGGCACTTGATGAATATAAAACAGAATAGGGATGTCGAATGTTTTATTGTGGTTTATTAAAAATATAAAGGGTAAAAATATGGAAAGTAATGAATGGCAATTGATTACAAAGTAAAATGGGGGAGGAAAAAAGTTGAGTAAGATAACGAAAAAAAGACGGATGGTACTTCTGTTTGGAATTATCATTGCACTCCTTGTGCCCACTTCAGGGGTCCAGGCAGCGGCAACGGTTCAAGCAAAGCCTACAAATTCAGGTGTTGTCGTCAATGAAAGCAAGGTAGCCTTTGAAGCATATAATATCAATGGCAACAACTACTTCAAACTTCGTGACCTGGCACAGGCCCTGACCGGTAGTGAAAAGATGTTTGATGTTACTTGGGACGCTTCAAAGAATGCGATCAATTTAGTGACGAATCGCTCGTACTCGCCGGTTGGAGGTGAATTATCATTGACAGGAAGCACTTCAGTGAAAGTGGCCTCCTTGACTACCTCTAAGGTTTACATTGATGGAGAAGAAGCACCCCTTACCGCCTATAACATCGATGGCTTTAATTATTTCAAGCTTCGAGATCTGGGAAGTGAAGTCAACTTTGGTGTTGCTTTTGACGGTACGGCAAATTCAATCATCGTCGACACAGCATCGGTTTACAAACCCGGGGCAGTGATTGTTACACTGGTGAATTATAGGTACTCACCTGAGGTAATAAAAATCAAAAAAGGCGATACTGTTATCTGGAAAAATACAGATTCTGCAGGGCACGATGTCGTAGGCAAGAATTTTGACAGCAAGACGTTCCATAAAGGAGAAGTGTTCAGCGTTACTTTTAATGAAACAGGCACCTATGATTATATCTGCAGCTTCCATAATGGGATGAATGGGAAAGTTATCGTTGAATAAAACATACGGATGCAGCGTATTTTTTAGGACAAAATAATACTGACTACGAAAGGAGAATGATGATGCAAAAAATAACACCACACCTATGGTATGACAAAGAAGCCAAGGAGGCAGCCCTTTTTTATATCAGTCTATTTGAGCAATCGAAGCTGTTGAATTCAACTGTTCTGGAGGGCACTCCTTCCGGAGATGCGGAGGTCGTGAACTTTCAATTAGCAGGACAGCAATTCGCTGCAATTAGTGCGGGGCCATATTTTAAGTTTAACCCATCGATTTCCCTTATGGTTGCATGCAGCACGACAGAAGAAGTGGATGCAAAATGGGCCGCCCTTTCGGAGGGTGGTTCTGAGTTGATGCCGTTGGGGGAATATCCGTTTAGCAAGAGGTATGGATGGGTCCAGGACTGTTATGGATTATCGTGGCAAATAATGCTGTATGATGAAGGCGCAATCGCGCAAAAGATCACTCCAAACCTCCTGTTTTCCAATGATGTATGCGGAAAAGCAGAAGAAGCAGTAACGTATTATACCAGCATATTTAAGGACTCAAAGATAAACCTGATCAGCCATTATGGAACAGGCGAAGCTCAATCGCCAAATGCCAAGGTGAATTTTGCCGGATTTACGCTCAATGGAATTGAGTTTTCAGCCATGGATAATGGGTTCGATACGGATTTCAATTTTAATGAGGCATTTTCACTCATCGTCAACTGCGACGATCAAAACGAAATCGATTATTTTTGGGATATACTTTCGGCTGTTCCCGAGGCTGAGCAGTGCGGCTGGCTGAAGGACAAGTTTGGAGTTTCGTGGCAGATCGTACCTTCCGATATGGACGAAATTCTGTCCTCTGGCTCAAGGGAAGAGGTTCAAAGAGTGGCAGAAGCGTTTTTAAAGATGAAAAAACTGGATATAAAAGTATTGGAGCAGGCACGATTGGGAGACCTGTAGATAAGGGGGGATCGTATGGAAAAAACAAAAATTACGGTTGAGACAACCGTCCATAAACCGATCGAAAAGGTATGGGAAATATGGACAACGCCAAAACGTGATGGCTGCAAGAGATGGGAGCGATCAATTTGATTTCGGCGGGATTTATGATGAAGTTATCATGAATAAGAGAATTGCCTACACGCTGGGTGACGATCGGAAAGTAGCAATCGAGTTTGATGAGCGCGGAGACGGCGTAAAAGTTACCGAAACCTTTGAAGCCGAAGATGTGTACAGCCTGGAACAGCAGCGGGATGGTTGGCAATCCATCCTGGACCATTTCAAGAGGTATGCAGAAATGCAAGAGTAAGGACAGAGAAATCTGTTCGTTCAAACGGTTTTGCTTCGCCGAAGGTTTTCTTCGAAATATTTTTTGTTTTCCTGTTGACAATCGAAATGAGTTGGAATATAGTATAGATATATTACGACATGCGAAATATTTGAAGGAGGAAATAATGAGCCCATATGAAGAGTTCTATGAATTAATATTTGATCACTTGAACCGCTTTGTTTTTCCGGAGGAATGGCTGGCTATCGACATAGCAATGTCAAAGCAGGAATTGTTCACCTTGCTGACGGTAGACAAACTGAAGGAAGCAACCATGGGACAATTGTCAGATAATATGAGCTTTCCCATGAGCACCGCGACGGGGATCATCGACCGCCTTGTTAAAAAGGGGTATATCGAAAGAGGCAAAAGCGAGTCCGACAGGCGAATCGTCGTAATATCACTCACCGGCAAAGGGAAAGCCTTCGTTGAGAGTATGAAAAACCTGATTCTTTCCTATATCAAAAAAGCATATGACGTATTAAACGTGGAGGAACGGGAGACACTGTTCCGTATCGCTGATAAAATAACTGCTGCCTTTCAAAAGCTTAATACGGAAAAGGATCAAGACAAAAAAGAACGAAATCAAGTACACAAAATAGAAATCGAATAAATACCCCAAAAGGGTTTTTATTTTCACAAATATTACGAGATGCGAATAATACGAATAATGAAATAAGGAGGAAATGATTATGAGAATTATACTTTACACAGGAAAAGGCGGAGTGGGCAAAACGAGTATTGCTGCAGCCACTGCGCTGAAATCAGCCAGAAACGGGCTGAAGACGCTGGTTGTCAGCACTGATGCAGCTCACAGTCTGGGTGACTCCCTTGACATCAAGCTATCTTCGGAGCCGGTGGAAATAGAGAAAAACCTTTGGGCCCAGGAGATCGACACGATCCACGAAGTCGAACAGGGATGGGGCAAGATCCAGCAATATCTATCAACATTTTTTAGTGCCAAAACGGTTAATGATATCACAACAGAGGAGCTGACGGTTTTTCCCGGAATGGAGGACCTGCTCAGTCTCCTTAGAATCCTGAGATATTACAAAGAAAAAACCTATCATGTTATCATCATTGATTGTGCTCCGACAGGTGAGACAATGGCACTCTTAAGCTTTCCGGAGATGATGAGGTGGTGGATGCTGAAGCTTTTTCCGATACAAAAAAAGATTGTGAAAATCGCGAGACCGATAGCGGAACCAATGCTTGGCATACCTTTACCGTCGGAGGGTGTCTTGTGTGAAATTGAAAATATCTATAACCAGCTGGATGAAATGAGGCAGATCCTCTCCGATCGGGAAATTACCAGTATCCGGATCGTTGTTAATCCAGAAAAAATGGTGATTAAAGAAGCACAAAGAAGCTTCACCTATCTGAATATTTACGACTATAACGTAGATGCTGTTATTGTGAATAGAGTAATCCCGGATCGCGTGACGGATGATTATTTTAAGGCGTGGAAGGAAGTACAGAAAAAATACCTGGATATGATACTGGACATTTTTTCACCGATTCCGGTTTATTATGCTCCTTTGTTTGAGAATGAAATTGTAGGGACTGATATGCTTGAAAGAATGGGAAATGAAGTATTCAAGAATGAAAACCCGATTGAAATCAAATACAACAAACGAACCCAGGAAGTTACAAAAGAAGGCAGCGAGTATATCTTTTCAATCTATATGCCTTTTACCGATAAACGAGAGCTGAACCTGAATCAAAAAGGCGATGAACTGATTATCAGAACGCTCAATTTAAAAAGGAATATCATATTGCCCAGAACACTGCAAAGCCTTGACATCAAAGGCGCAAAGTTTGAAGAAGATATCTTGAAAGTTCGATTTGGAGGGAAGGAAAATGAATAATAAAATAATAAGTGATATGATCAATCTTAAACTGGAAATCATAGAAGAGGTATCACAGCACCTGCCGGCCGCAACGAAGGAAAAAATTGACCGCATTGAATATGAATTTATGAACGCGATGAGCGAAGTATCAAAAGAATATCTTGAGAAAACGGGAAAACCGGAGGATGAAAAGCAACAAAAGCAAATGAAAAAAGTACTGATTGAATAAGGAGAGACCAGGGCGGTAGCGTCCTGGCCTCTTTGGGTATAAAGCAGTTTTATGCGATAGGGATATCTGTTTAAAGAGCATTTTCCCCTTCTTCTCCATTTCGGATTCTTATTACCCGCTCGATGTCGCTGATAAATATTTTACCATCGCCAACATCATCGGTATGTACCGTACTGATTATAATTTCGAGGATATGATCCACTCTTTCATCCGGAACGACCATGCTGAGCTGGATCTTTGGCAGAACATTGAGAAACAATTCAGAGCCTCTGTAGAATTCCTTCCAACCCTTCTGATTTCCGCATCCCATAACCTGAGTGATTGTAACACCATTTATTTCCTCATTACTCAAGGCTTCTTTTATTTCCTCAAGTTTTGACGGTTGAATAATCGCTTCAATTTTTTTCATAAGAAAACTCCTTTCCTTAATCCATTCCCTGGAAGGATGGATATGCACTTTCACTATGCTCCGAAATATCGAGACCGACGGCCTCATCGCTTAACGTAACTCTGAGTTCCATTACGATTCTAATAACTCCTAATATGATTCCGGTACCGACGGCAGCTAATAATATCGAAACTAAAATACTGATCAGTTGGGCCTGGAATAATTGCGTATTGCCGTAGAATAAACCGTCCCATCGTGCTGCTGAGTTGATTGACTTTTGAGCAAACAGACCGGTGGCGATACCTCCCCAGATGCCTCCGATGCCGTGACATCCGAAAGCGTCCAGAGCATCGTCATATCTAAGCTTCACCTTGAGGTAACCCAAGGCGAAATAGCATATGGGACTCACCAGTGCACCGATCACGACAGATGCCCAGACCGGTACAAATCCGGCTCCCGGTGTAATTGCAACCAGCCCGACTACGGCACCTGTTGCGGCACCTAGCAATGTCGGCCTTCCTCTCAGAACCTTTTCGATCAGCATCCAGGACAGTAAAGCAGTTGCAGCAGAGGTATTGGTCGTTATGAAAGCGTGGACTGCTAAACCATTGGCTCCAAGCGCACTGCCTGCGTTAAATCCAAACCATCCAAACCACAAGATCGCTGCACCTAAAAACACCAGAGGAATATTGTGGGGATGATAAGAAGTCATCCCGATTCCCCTTCTCTTGCCTAGAATAATGGAAGCCACCAGAGCGGAGACACCGGAACTGATATGTACCACATTGCCTCCCGCGAAATCTACCGCACCGAGTTCTCTCAGCATTCCGCCGACACCCCACATCATATGTGCCAATGGATAGTAAACGAGAAGAGACCAAGCGGCTATAAAGGCGATTAAAGCAGAGAATCGGATTCTTTCAACAAGAGCACCCGTTATGAGTGCCGGGGTTATTACGGCAAACATCATTTGGAAGGCTGCAAAAAGATTATGCGGAATGGTTGCGGAATAGTCCTCGTTGGGATCCCAGGTTACTCCATTTAGCCCAAACCATTGAAAATTACCGATTATTCCACCTGTATCCTGACCAAAAGACAAAGTATAGCCAATCAAAACCCACATGACAGACGCCAAACCAACTATGAAAAATGATGACATAATTGTATTTAAAACATTTTTTCTTCTAACCATGCCGCCATAAAACAAAGCCAAACCCGGCGTCATGAAAAATACCAACGCAGTTGAAACGAGTATAAAAGCGGTATCGCCTGAATTCATAATAATTCCTCCTTTTAACATTCTGTCCGGTTCTTTAGAACCGAGGACAGAATTTAGGCTGGAAAATCACGAATCTATGATTCGTAGATTTTCGTCGTCATAGTTAATTTATAGCTTTTATATAAAAAGAAAGTGCCGTATAGATATTCTCTAGAAAAATATCTACACAGCACCATTGCTGTCATTTATTTATTTTTAGTATCGTAACACAGTATTATTTGGAATGCAATACCGAATTATAAAAATATTCTGAAAGTTCCGGAATGCATCTTGTTTCATAATAAGCATGATACGTATTGTTATCGGGCAGAAAGATATAAATAAACACCAATATGGATTTATATAATTGATTATTTTAACGATAATAATTAATATAATTAATATGTATATTAAAAATTTTAATTTGCCTATTGATTTATTTCATTTATGGTGTTATAGTAGTGTTACAGAAGAGGAGGGGTTGATTATGGCGTATCGATTAATCAGTAAATGCCCGGTTTGCAATAGCAAGCTCAGGGTGATCAAATTGAAATGTAACAAGTGCGGCACTGTGATCGAGAATGAATTTGAGCTTTCCAAATTCGAATATCTGGGGGAAGAGCAGCTGCGGTTTATGGAAACCTTTGTCATGTGCAGGGGAAACATCAAAGATGTTGAAAAAGAACTTGGGATTTCCTATCCGACCGTAAGAGCAAAGCTGGATGAAGTTATTTCAGCATTGGGGTATGTTGTAGTAAAAAAGCCCGTCATCGAAAGCGCAGAAATCATTGATATGCTCGAAAAGGGCGAAATATCGGCTGACCAGGCCGTCAGCATGATGAAAGAAAATAAAATTTGAAAGGGAGAAAAAGAAAATGCAGGAAGAGATAAAAAGAATTTTAAAAATGGTAGAAGAAGGAAAAATTGATTCTGACAAAGCCACGGAGTTAATAGAGGCATTGAATTCACAGCCTGTAACGCAGCAGCTATCAAAAATGGGGGCCAGCGATAAAATGCTGAGAGTCCGAGTAATTTCAGGCACAGAGGACAATGTAAATGTAAATATACCAATTAATTTTTTGAAAGCAATTGGAACTGCAGTAAACAATATTAAGATCCCGGGTGTTTCCGAACAGGAAGGAATTGATATCAAGATGATCATGGAGGCCATTGATTCCGGACTGGAAGGAAAAATCGTGGATGTAAAGAGCGCCAACGGCGACATTGTAGAAGTTACCATAGAATAAAAAATGACCGTTCATTGAAAGGAAAGTTTGAGTTGAAGATATATTTAAAGATCGAAAACGGAAGAAGGTATTTCATACCGGCGCCAATCTGGCTAGTCAAAGCCGGTCTGAGTATGGGCGGCTTTGGAGTAAGGATTGCTAGAAAACATATTCCGGAAGATCAAATTTCCTATGTAGAAAGCATAGACTTCAGGGA
>CAZTEH010000049.1:0-27846 GCA_964612345.1 uncultured Oscillospiraceae bacterium
TGTGTGGTAACTTTATTCTACAGGATTTTTTCTCTTTGTCCGTCTTTTTTTTGATAAAATTAAAAAATGCCAGGGTAATCACCGTTTTCTCGGTGGTCACCCCAACATTTATTGTAGAGCCTAAAAAAAACGCCAGCATTGCTGGCGTTTATTAGTGTTTTATGCTTCTGCGGCAACAATTTCCTTACCGTCGTAGTAATTGCAATTCGGGCATACTCTGTGAGGAAGCTTAGGCTCGTGGCACTTAGGACAAGTTGATAATCCAGGTGCTGCCATCTTCATATTAGGAGATCTTCTCTTATCTCTTCTTGCTTTAGACGTTTTTCTCTTTGGAACTGCCATTATTCTACACCTCCTTCTGCTCGTTAAATCTCTATCTAGTGTCGTTCCATAAAACTAACTTCTAAATTATATATGTGTCATTTATCTTTGTCAACCCTTATTTTACTTTGCCGTATTTTACGATGTTAAAGGTATCTCTTGCGATCATGAGCTCTTCATTGGTCGGAACCAATAAAATCTTGACTTTGGAATCGTCTCTGCTGATGATGGTTTCTTTTCCTCTCACCTTATTTTTCACAAGGTCAATCTTGATCCCAAGGTTTCCAAGCTCGCTGCAGATCACGTCTCTCATATTGATATCGTTCTCGCCGACTCCTGCGGTGAATACGATTGCATCCACTCCGTTCATTTCTGCAATGTAAGCCCCAATATAGAATTTCACTTTATGAGCAAATACTTTTAATGCCAGCGCTGCTCTTTCGTTTCCTTCTGCAACTGCTGTTTCAAGGTCTCTGAAATCACTGCTCACTCCGGAAATCCCCAGTACGCCGGATTTCTTGTTCAGGATGTTGTTTGCTTCTCCATGGGCGAGGTTTTCCTTTTGTCTGATATAGGATACGATCGCCGGGTCGATATCACCGGATCTTGTTCCCATGACGAGACCTTCCAGCGGAGTGAAGCCCATGCTTGTGTCGATGGATTTCCCTCTCTTTATGGCGGTCACGCTGGCGCCGTTTCCGAGATGGCAAGTAATGATCTTTAAATCTTCGATATTGACGCCAAGGATGTCTGCAGTTCTTTCTGCAACATATTTATGGCTTGTACCGTGGAAGCCGTATCTTCTGATTCCATATTTTTCATAGTATTCGTATGGAATTGCATAGATATATGATTCAGGAGGCATTGTCTGATGGAATGCCGTATCGAATACACCTACCATCGGTGTGCTCGGCATAAGATCCATACAGGCTTCAATTCCCAAAAGGTTCGGCGGATTATGAAGCGGAGCTATTTCAACACATTCTTCCAGTGCATCAATAACTTCTTTTGTAATCAGTACTGAGGATGCATACTTTTCCGCTGCATGTACAACACGGTGTCCAACTGCTCCGATTTCATCCATGGAGCTTACCACACCATGTGCTGAATCTACTAATGCTTCAAGCACGTGACCGATGGCATCTTTGTGGTTTGCCATTGGTTCTTCCAGCTTAAACTTGTCCATTCCAATCTTTTCATGAGTCAGATATGAGCCTTCGAGGCCGATTCTTTCTACAAGTCCTTTTGCCAAAAGCGTTTCGTTCGTCATATCAAGTACCTGATATTTCAGGGATGAACTTCCGCAGTTAATAACTAATACTTTCATTCAAATGTCCTCCATTAAATTATAATCAACTTATTACATTATAGTCGAAATGTAGTTTTTTTCAAGGCATTTAGATAATCTAATTTTTAACAAGCACGTTTCCGATCAAAACCGATTCTAGTCAAAATTCTTATAGGGCTTCCTTACATAATCGGAATGAGAATAGATTTCCCCGTGTGCAACCAGATTGTAGATATCGGAAGCGGTAATATCGTATTTCAGCAGCTTCCATTCCTCGGAATCTCTGGAAATTTCACGATTGATATTCGTTAAAATCGGAATGGTGCTAAGCTCTTCTTTTTTGATTTGCTTTAAAAGGGAAGCTCCCTTTTGGCTGAAGCCCAAGACTCTGGCATAATTGATGCGGTTGTCCACGATATACCGGAAGCTCTCCTTATCCAGATGAATCAGGATATGAGTCAGCAGCCGGTGGATCCTTGTAAAGGTATACCGCTTCGACAGAACCGCTTTGATCATAGAATCCATATCGACGGATTCCACCGCCGCCTTTTTTACTCTGTTTTCCAGCCCTTCCGTCGCGGATAAAACGCTTCCCAGCAGCTCGGTTTCGCTGGTCAGGATTTTATAGATCAGCAATTGATAAAAATCGTTAAATGAAATATTAACTCCCCTATCAATACTCTGCAAAACTTGATATGTCGAGGATGGCAGAAATTCAGAGACCTCTTTCATGCTTCCTGATTTGCTCAATTGATGGCGGATTGCGGTGGCACTTGCGATATTTTCAAAGAAACCCTTGTCGTGATAGCCTGTCCCATATCGCTTTACCGTCATCGGTTCGATTTTGCTTTCTGTCAAGTGAAGCTGTTTCAGATATTCCACAGCGAGGATATTGTTGGCACTCATAAGCACGTTTGAATAAGTGGTCCCCATGCATTTTTTGACCGCCTCGTATCTGGCTTTCGGAAAAGATAAGCCTTGATCCGCAAACTCCTTGATACTGTTTTTCAATTCCTCGTCCTCGTGGGAAAGATATTCTGCAGCACCGGAAAGTGCGGACAACTCCCCTGCTTCGCTTCCGAATGATAAATGGGTCACGCAGCCCAATCGGTTGAGTATATCCACCGCTCCCGCCGCAAAATATTCGGCATTGTTGCAGGCAAAGGCGAAAGGAAGCTCAAGTACCAGATCGACTCCATTCTCGACTGCTGAAGCTGCACGGATCCATTTGTCCGCCATGGCAGGTTCGCCTCTCTGTGTGAAATTACCGCTCATCACACAGACCGTATAATCCGGCGAGGCGGTCCGAACAGACTCCTGCAAATGATAGAAATGACCGTTATGAAACGGATTATACTCCGCGATGATTCCTAAAACTTTCATGGATACTCCTTAGTAATTTCTCCAACAATATCGTAAAAAGGAACAAGAACACAATCATTATAACCATTTTGGTTGAAAATAACAATTGATAAAAAAAGCCCAGCCCGCCGATGATCTCCTGCCTGCCAAAAGCGCCTGCCAATGCTGCACTGCTGTCAAGAATCGCCGGGCCGATGATCCAGGCGGTGAATGCGGCAAGCAGTCCGTGGGTAAGCTTTGTCGCCAGATAGTAAACAGAACCGATATTCAAACCGGAAAGCATGCTCATGGACTGGGCATAAACGGAAAGTCCGCCGAAGGAAATCAGAAATGTGCAAAGAATGCATTGAGACAGCAGCGTCAATTCTCCGCTTTCCGCAATACTGCTGCAGCCCACGGTCATTTCCAGAAAGCCTTTGATAAACCCTTTACTCCAGTCTGCCTGGAGTGAATTCAAAACCCCGGAAAACTGGATGAAATCCGTGATCAGCATAAAAAGAACGATATATCCGCAAATGATTCCCAATGCGCGAAATGATGTGATCATGGAATCCGTGAAAATATCCAGCAGATTTCCCTTGGCAATGGTTGTTCTGCCCGGCAATTCATGATTCGGTTCCGGTTTTTTCGAAGAAAAGAGCTGATAGAGAAATCCATTCAAGAGGGCGCCCAGATAATGGGATAAGGCTATGACAGCTCCTGCCGCAGGGGAAGCAAGCATACCTGCACCAACTGCTCCAAGCATAAACAGAGGACCCGAAGTACTGCAGAAGGTAAGCATACGTCTCGCTTCGCTTCGTGTGACTGCCTTGTTTCTTCCAAAGTCCCCGATGAGTTTTGCCCCCATGGGATATCCCGACGTAATACTTACGGAAAAAACAAATGCCGATACTCCCGGTGCTCCGAATAACTTTTGGAACGGTTTTTCAAAGATCCTGCCGATATAGACCGGAAGTCCCAATGCCGTCATGAAATTGGCGCAAATAAAAAAAGGCAGCAATGCAGGCAAAACAGAGCTTGCCCACAAGGAGATGCCTTTTCGTGCGGCGTTCAGGGCGATGGATGGAAATGCCATCATCACCAAACAGCCGATGCAGGAAAGCGCACCGGCCATAATATAGATTGTTTTCTTCTTGATCCTTTTCATACTCCATCATATTAAGCATGATAAGGGATTATGCATTTCTTTTAGTCGTTATTCTCGATCTGAGCCCGGTAGACCATCTCTTTGATTTCATTTCTGTTGTCGGCGATGGTGCTGTTGATTTTTTCAAACGTATTCTGCAGATTGCCGAACATGTCATGGAAATAGACGGAATTCAATTGATCCATCTTGTCCTGGAAATTGTACAGAATGCTGTCTATGTAATCAAATGTGCTCATTTTTAGAGCTTTTACGTTCGCTTCCGCAACCCTCATGATTTCGTCGGCGCGGATTTTGGCCTTCACGGTGATATCATCGTTTTCGATCAATGATTCCGCTTGTACCTTTGCATCTTTCAGTATAGTTTCATATTCTCTCTTGGCTTCTTCCAGAATTCTCTGTCTTTCATCCTTGATCCATTGCGCCTGCTGGATCTCATCCGGCAGCTCAACTCTGATTTCTTTTACGATTTCAAGGATTTCTTCTGCATCCACTAAAATTTTACCCGTGAGCGGAAAGCCCGAGCTTGTATCAACAATTTCTTCAATCTCATCCAATAATTCTAAAACCTTCATTTGGCGAATCTCCTCCCTTTATCTCTTACATTTTCTTTCCATGTATTCCAATACCATATCCGGTACCAGGCCTTTAATATCTCCGTTGAGCGTGAACACCTCTTTTACGATGCTTGAACTGACAAAGGAATAGTCCGGACAAGTCATTAAAAACACGGTCTCCACATCATTATTATAAAGTCTGGCATTCATCTGCGCCATCTGAATCTCATATTCGAAATCCATAGTAGCGCGAAGACCTCTGACTACGACATCAATGTTGTTCTTCTTAACATAATCGGCAAGAAGTCCGCTGAAATGATCGATTTTTATATTCGCAATATGTCTGGTCGCTGTGATAATCATATCGACTCTCTCTTCTACGGTGAAGAAAGCTTTCTTCGACTGATTCTCGATCACCCCTACAATCAGATGATCCCCCAGCTTTGCAGCTCTGTTTATCAAATCCAGATGGCCGTTTGTGATCGGGTCAAAAGAGCCTGCATATAGAACTTTTCTTATCATTTATCGTTTTCCTCCAAATCTATTCCGTAAATACTCACCGATATTTTTCCATATCTTTTTTCCTTAATTTTTACAAATCCATATATTTCATCGTCCAAAGGCTTGTCCAAACCGTGTTCTGCTACGATAACACCGTTCTCAGAAAGTAGAGAAAGCTCGGAAATGATGGAAAAACAGCTATTGATCAAGCCATGCATGTAAGGAGGATCCAGAAGGATAATATCTGCCTTCTCCGGGATTTTCCTCAGAACATAATCAAAATCACCAAGGAAGGTTACCGCGTGATCTTCTTGTTTGCAGTATGCTATGTTTTGCTTAGTAAGCGCGATGCTTTCTCTGGACTTGTCCCCGAAGTAGCAGCGCTTCGCGCCTCTGCTGATGGCTTCAAGCCCCAGGTTTCCTGTTCCTGAAAACAGATCTATGACAACCGCATCCTCAAGATGCGGTGCAACCATGCTGAAAATAGATTCCTTTACTTTATCGGTGGTCGGTCTTATTCGGTTGTCTTTTGGAGTGTAAAGTCTTCTTCCTTTAAAATCCCCGGCGATAATGCGCAATCCTGATGCCTCCTTCATTAAACTTTATTTTACCATAAGAAATAGAAAAAGCAAATATTTGTGCCTAGATGTTTAAACTCTCTGTATTTTTAAACATTCTATCGATTTTTTCTTTCAGTTTGATATATTCTTTACCAGAAAGAGAATCATCGTCATCCAGAATTCGTTGTGATTCTTCCCGGACCGTATTCAATATTTTTATATGCTTTACCAGATCGGCAAGCTTTAATTCCGGTACGCCATGCTGCCTCATACCGAAGAATTCCCCCGGACCTCTCAATTCCAGATCTTTTTCCGCGATGAGAAAACCGTCATTGGTGGACTTCATGATTTCAGCCCTTTCCGCTGCGATCCCGGAACCGCCTTCTGAGATCAGAATACAGTAGGACTGTTCTTCCCCTCTTCCTACTCTGCCCCTGAGCTGATGAAGCTGTGCCAGTCCGAACCGTTCTGCATTTTCAATGAGCATGATCGTTGCGTTGGGCACATTGATCCCAACTTCGATGACTACGGTGGATATCAGGATTTGGATCTCGCCTGCATTGAATTCCTGCATGATCCGATCCTTGTCAGCCTGTTTCATACCTCCGTGAAGAAATGCGACGGAAAATTCATAAAACCGGTCTTTCAGTTCGTCGTAAAGCCCCAGAGCGGATTTTGCATCCAGATTTTCCGAATCCTCGATGAGGGGTGCCACGATATACGCCTGACGTCCCTTTTTCACTTCTCTTCGAACAAATTCATAGGAAGCTTTCCTTCCCTCCGCCTTTACGGTTCTCGTAATGATCTGCTGTCTGCCCGGAGGCATTTCGTCTATGATAGAGATGTCCAGATCTCCATAGAGAATGACTGCCAAAGTTCTGGGAATCGGAGTTGCAGTCATGACAAGCACATCCGGATTCCACCCTTTCTTCGAGAGGATTGCTCTTTGATTTACGCCGAACCGGTGCTGCTCATCGGTGATGACCAAGCCCAGGCATGAAAACTTGACGCCGGGCTGGATCACTGCATGCGTACCGATTATGATATCCAATTCTCCGGTTTCTATTTGATTTAATATCTCTTTTTTCACTTTGACCGGAATACTCCCGGATAAAAATCCGACCTTGATGCCATATGGAAAAAAAGACTCTTTCAGGCCTTCAAAATGCTGTCTGGCCAAAAGCTCCGTCGGCGCCATCATTACGGCCTGAAAACCGCTTTTTACGGCCTTGTACATGGCGGCAGCAGCGACGATGGTCTTTCCGGATCCTACATCGCCCTGGACGAGGCGGTTCATTACCTTAGCGGACTCCATATCCTCATTGATTTCGATCAGTACTCTGCTTTGCGCACCGGTTAGGGAATAAGGCAGAGAGGCTGTAAACTCCTCCATGCGGACCGCATCGGAAAACCGGATCCCCTGTTCCTTCGTACTCATTTTATTTTTGATGGCAAGCAAACCTGTCTGCAGGAATAAGAGTTCTTCGAAAATGAGGCGGTATTTCGCCTCCATTAAACGTTTTTTATCGGTCGGATAATGGATATTGCCGATGGCATATCGGATTCCGCAAAGACGGTTTCTCTCAAGAGTTATATCCGGCAGATACTCTTCCAGCTCCGGAAGAAATTCCATGGCGGCTCTTTGCCATTTTCGCATTTCGCCCTGTGAAATCCCATCGGTCAGAGAATAGATCGGCAGAATCGTCTGTTCCTGGTCGGGCTCATACTTTGAAATGTCCGGGTGGAGCATCTGTATTTTGCCCATATTCACGGTTACCCTGCCATAAAAGATATATTCCTCGTTTTGTTTCAGCGATTTTTCCATAAAGCCCGCATGAAAAAATACAACCTCCATCCCACCGGTTTCGTCCTGAACGAAAAGTTTTAATGTTTGTTTTCTGGGGCTTCTGCCTCTTCCCTTTACGATGAGGAGCAGTTTTCCTTTTACCAAAGCGGTATCACAGTCACGCAAGGAAATAATTGTTCTCAGCTCGCGTCGATCTTCATAATCCCTTGGGTAATAGAATAAAAAATCCTCAATGGAATCAATATTCAATTTATTTAAAGCGACGGACTTTCTCGGCCCGATCCCTTTGATCGCGGACACTTTATTCTGTAAATTCATATTGATTACCGGTTACCCTCTTACCTCAATATTTCTTCTTACCGTCTGTTTGGAGATCATGCCGGTGACGACAACTGCAATGCTGTTGACATCCAGACCTGTGATTTCCTCGGTATTCTTTTTTATCTCTTCAATGAGCTGTTCTGTAACCCGATTGATACTTGTGCCAAACCGGATCAGAATAAAAAAACGGATATCAAGGCCGTTCTTCCCTAAATTGATCTCCATGGAGCTGGTATCGTCCATCACACCAAATTTTGCGGCAAAACCGGATACGACTTTTCCTTTGTGGTTTGATATCAGAACTTTTCCTTTGAATTGTCCCACGGCTTCTGCAATGATTTTTCCAACGACCGTTTTATCGATCGATATTGTTCCGTCTATCGTCTCTAGTCTGTACAGCAACAGCCTCGCCCCCTTACTGTTGTTCATTTTACCATATTTTGCAGCAAATGAGAAATAATTTTTGCACGATACTCTCTCGGAAAACATACAATGTTATGGGTGGTATGCATTGAGAGATAATAAATTGGTTTTGAAGCTCATCGGATTCATAATGGCTATTGCCGGAGCGGTTATTGTGATACATACCGTCCCTGTTTTTGTATGGTACATTGTCTTGATTGCCCTCGTCCTCGTATTTGCATTTTTAATGCTCAATTCATAATAGGAAGTGATCTCTATGAAATTTAGGAAAATATGCTGCCGAAAACCGGGAGAAGTGGAACTGTTTGGACTGATCCTGCTGATCATCGGAATCTGCACGATTTGTGCTTTCCTGCTTCCCTCCAAGCTATGGCTTATCATCCTTGGAGGAATGATGATCTTCTGCGGCTTCAAACTGTTCAATTGCTGAAACATAAAAAAACCTGCAAATCGTTGCAGGTTTTATATCTAATAATGATTAGATAGCGCGGTTGACTTTGTTGCTACGAATGCATCTTGTGCATACGTTCTTTCTTGAAACTGTACCGTTCTCATCAACTTTTACAGTCTGGATATTTGCATTCCATTTTCTTCTGGTGTGTCTGTTGGAATGGGAAACGTTATTTCCTGAAACTTGTCCCTTACCACATACTTCACATTTTCTTGACATCTGCCGCACCTCCTTCTATATTGCAATGCTCTAAAGCAATCAAATTTTTACATCAAACAAGGGGTATTATAACACATACATTTCCTCTTGTAAAATACTTTTTTATGTTTGATCTTATTATCTGGTATCCGTCATGCGGATGAACCGTTGGTTTCTGCTGCCTCTGAATTCCAGAGTAAGATCCCTTTCCTCAAGGATAAACGGACCATCCACCAGATAATCGATGATATCCAAAAGCTGATCGATATTCTCGTTATTTTTTGCCATCTCTTGCAGCTCTTCTAAAGTATACCCTGAATATGCAACAATATCAAGACCTCTCGCTTTTATCTCGACACCGAGTTTATAAAATTCTTTTGGCTGGCAGAACGGCTCTCCCCCTGTAAAGGTCACACCGGTCAGCAGCGGATTCTTATCGATCTCTTCAAGGATCCTGCTTCGTTCACAGTCATAACCTCCATCGAAATCATGAGTGGATTCGTTATGACATCCCTTGCAGCCATGGGGACAGCCTTGGGAAAAGATAGCAAAGCGCAGTCCCGGACCGTCTACGATGGACTCCCGTACAATCCCGGCGATTCTCATATGATTTCAAAACCGGCTTCCACGCTGTGCTTCACCCTTTGGCTCTCCTCGGCTTTCTTGGCGTTGTTGAAGCGATCCACCGTTCCGACCAGATAACCGGTAATTCTGCGGATCCGTTCGAAGCCCAAATCTCCTTCGTCTTCTGTTCTGTGGCATTTCGGACATTCATTGTCGATAATACCGGTATAGCCGCAGACCGGGTCTCTGTCTACCGGATGATTGATCGAACCGTATCCGATGTCATTTTCTTTCATGCAGCGAACAATGCGCTCAAAGGCTTCCAGATTCTTCGCAGGATCGCCGTCAAGCTCCACATAGGTGATATGACCTGCATTGGTCAGTCGGTGATAAGGAGCCTCGATTTTGATCTTGTCAAAGGCAGAAATATTGTAATAAACCGGAACATGGAAGGAATTTGTATAGTATTCCCTGTCGGTCACACCTTCTATGATTCCATATTTTTCTCTGTCGATTTGCACAAACCTGCCGGAAAGCCCTTCTGCCGGGGTTGCTATGAGGGTGTAATTGAAGCCTGTCTTCGCTGATTCTTCATCCATGCGCTTTCGCATGTATCCGACGATGTTCAGTCCCAAATTTCTGGCCTCCTGGTTTTCTCCGTGGTGGCTGCCGATGAGAGCTTTCAGACATTCTGCCAGACCGATGAAACCCATGGTCAAGGTTCCGTGCTTTAAAATATCACCGATATTATCATTGGGGCCAAGTTTGTCGGAATCCATCCATATCCCCTGTCCCATAAGGAACGGATAATTTTTTACTTTCTTTGTTGCCTGAATTTTGTAACGTTCCATGAGCTGCTCAATGACCAGAGTCATTTTTCTGTCCAGATCCTCAAAGAAAATATCAACATTACCGTTTGCCTTGATGGCCAGTCTCGGTAGGTTGATGGAGGTAAAGCTTAAATTGCCTCTTCCTCCCACCGTCTGCCTCGTTTTATCATAGTTATTCGCAATGACTCTGGTTCTGCAGCCCATATAGGCAACCTCGGTATCATGATCGTTCGGATCATAAAATTGGAGATTGTACGGTGCATCCAAAAATGAGAAGTTTGGAAACAGTCTTTTTGCCGAAACTTTACAGGCCAACTGGAATAAATCATAATTCGGATCAACCGGATTGTAGCTGATCCCTTCCTTAACTTTAAAGATATGAATCGGGAAAATAGCCGTTTCACCGTTGCCGAGGCCCGCTTCCGTCGCTTTCAGAACGCTTTCGATGATGAGCCTTCCCTCCGGGCTGGTATCCGTACCATAATTGATGGAACTGAACGGAATCTGTGCTCCCGCTCTTGAATGCATCGTATTCAGATTATGTACAAAAGCCTCCATGGCTTGATAGGTGGCACGCCTGATTTCTTTCTGCGCATAGCTTTTGGCTACCTGCTGGACTTTCTTGACCTGCTCTGCGGTCAGGAATTCTTTCAGAAGCTTTGCTTCCTTTTTGCTGTAATCATTATCGTCCGCCATATTTGGTACAATACCGAAGTCACGCTCGATGGCCGTACCGATTTCTTTTGCCTTCGCATCACCGTCCGTCGTATCACAAAGGATATCCATGCTCTTTCCCAGATTGTTCCGGTACAGCTTTTTATAGGTCTTTTTTACGCCGCTGGCCATCCCATAATCGAAATTCGGTACGCTTTGACCACCGTGTTGATCATTTTGATTTGACTGGATCGCAATGCAGGCCAACGCTGCATAGCTCTGAATGTCGTTGGGCTCTCTTAAAAAGCCGTGACCTGTGGAAAAACCACCGATAAACAGCTTTTCCAGGTCGATCTGACAACAGGTCGTCGTGAGCGTCAAAAAATCCAAATCATGGATATGGATGTCGCCTTCTCGGTGCGCTTTCGAATGATTGGGATGGAGCACAAACATCTCATAAAACTGTTTTGCACCCTCCGAGCCATACTTCAGCATGGTGCCCATGGCGGTATCACCGTCAATATTGGCATTTTCCCTCTTGATATCATTATCCTGAGCCTCTTTAAACGTCAAATCTTCATAAACCTTCATGAGGCGGGTGTTCATCTCTCTGATCCTTGTTCGTTCCGCACGGTAAAGGATGTATTCCTTCGCTGTTCGTGCATGTCCGTTTTCGATGAGGACTTTTTCCACTGCATCCTGGATCTGCTCAACGGTTGGACTGCCGGACAATGCGTTGTCGACAATATATTGTTCCACCTTTTTCGCAAGATCAAGTGCCATTTCATGATCTTTCCCGCCTAAAACCTCAGCGGCTTTATAAATAGCATTCGCGATCTTATCGATGTGAAATTCCGTACAACGTCCGTCCCTTTTAATGATCTGTTTGATTTCGTCCAATTTTATGTACCTCCATTATGCATTATTTCAACCTTTTCAGAAATTTTTGGTTTGTCCGGCAGCCCATATTTATTGCATTGTATTTTTGCTTATACAATATATGGTGCTTTGCCGTATTAATAATCATAATTGGCAAGTACGGAATTGTCAATAGATTCCAACTATTTACATTGTTCTAAATTCAGTACATTGTATCGGTTACAGTAACTTGTTTATTGTTTCAATTCAGTATTCTGGATATAGGCTGCAATGCCGGAATTCTCCTTGATACGGAACACTCCCTGCATTTCATAGAATACATTGCCGCTGATGAAAAAATCCTTCAGAATCTCTTTTTCCTTCATTGCAAGGTTCAGTAAATAATCCTGACTGCCAGAATTTACTGCGATCACGAGATGACCGTTTTCTCCGACCCGGTTGAAGGAATAGAAGCTCCTTTCCGCCGTGCGAGGCTGGAAGGAATAATCGTCCAAGCCGTTAATTTTTTTTCGGAAGGCAAACAGCCTTCTGTAAAAACGCAGGATCTCAGGATCTCCTTGTTCCGGTACGAAGCATATGCGGTTAAAAGGATCTTTTCCTCCTTTCATTCCGATTTCGTCACCATAGTAAATACATGGGATCCCCGGCATGAATGAAGTGATCATCAGTGAAAGGAACAGCCTCTGCCTCGTATAATCATCATCGCTGCTGTTTTCACCCAGCATGGTAAGGATTCTTGTGGTATCGTGGGTCCCCATAATGTTCATCAATGCATGGAATGCAGGCTTCGGGTAGTTTTCCCATAGACGGTTTACAATCTGTTCCAGATCCAGGCCGTCTTTCCTGTGGACCAGATAATCGATGACCGCATCCTTCAGGGGATAGTTCATAACCGAATCCAGCTGGTTCCCCTGAAAATACTTCCGTCGCAGGCCATAGGCCGTTTTATTTGACGCATCCTCCCAGACTTCTCCGATCACCGCACAGTCGGTTTTGATTTCTTTAACAGCCTTTCGCAGCGCTTCTAGAAATTCATCGGGTAGTTCATCTGCTACATCCAGGCGGAAGCCTGATGCTCCGCAGCGCAGCCAGTGCTTGATGACAGAATCCTCCGAGCGGACGACATAATCCAGAAAGGCCGGTTCTGTTTCATTGACACCGGGCAGCGTATCGATCCCCCACCAGGATTCATATTGATCGGGAAATTCAAGGAATCGGTACCATCTGTAATAGACTGAATCCTTGCTTTGATAGGCCCCCGGTTCAGGGTACCGCCCTCTTTTATTAAAATAAAGGCTGTCACTTCCCGTATGATTGAATACACCGTCAAGAATGATCCGGATTCCTTTTTCCGCCGCCTTTTCACATAGTACCTTGAAATCTTCCTCTGTGCCTAACATGGGATCGATGCTTTTATAGTCCGCCGTATCATAACGGTGGTTGGAATAAGCTTCAAAAATAGGGTTGAGATAGAGCACCGTCACGCCCAGATCTTCCAGATAGTCCAGCTTTTCAATGATGCCCCTGAGATTTCCTCCAAAAAAATCATTGTTCTGAATAATACCATTTTCATCCGGTTTGTCATTGGGCAATCCGCCCCAATCCTCTCTCAGGACATAGTTTTTATTCTGCGGAGGAGCTTGGTAACCTTCACTCCGTGCAAATCGGTCCGGAAAAATCTGATACATCACACCGGATTTCAGCCATTGAGGAGTAGTGTAATCCTCGGAATAAACAGTGATCTGGTAATCCGGCGTTCGTTCCACGTTATTATCCTGATCGGTAACTTCAAAGTGATAAAAATATAGACCGATCTCATCGATCTGCAGAGAAAACTCATATACCGGTTCTTTTGCCGGATCTATTTCCGGTTTCCCTTCGAGCTTGAACACTTCGCCGTTTTCATCACGGGTCAAAAAAAGCCATGCTGAAGCAACAGGCCTGTCTTCTGTTACTTTGATTCGCAGATACAGGTCTGTATTCCGTTCGATTGCTCCAAAGGGATCCTTATAATATGATTTTCTGGAATTAAATTGGATCATAGAGTGATTGTATCCCCCAAATTCTTTCGGCGTACTCTTTCACGCTTCTGTCTGCAGAGAAAATTCCGGATTTTGCAATATTGGTCAGGGACATGCCTCCCCATCGGAAGGTGTCCTGATATGCATGGGCAGCCTCTGATTGTGCTGTTTTATAGCTTTCAAAGTCTGCAATGACGAAGTATTGATCCGCTTCTCCGTTGAAGCCGGTGGTTAGCGAGTTGATAATATCTCCAAAAGACTCTCCGGGGATTCCACTGGCCAGAAATTTAATGATGGCAGAAATACTTCTGCTGTCCTGATAATAGCTCCACGGGCTGTAAGTCCCTTCCTTTTTCAGCTGCTCCACCTGATCAACGCTCATTCCGAAGAGGAAGATGTTATCTTTACCAACGGCATTATATATTTCAACGTTTGCTCCATCCATGGTACCGATGGTAACTGCTCCGTTGAGCATCAGCTTCATATTTCCGGTTCCGGAGGCCTCTTTTCCTGCCGTTGAAATTTGCTCAGAGACATCTGCTGCAGGCATAATCAATTCGGACAGGGAGACGGAATAGTTTTCAAGAAAGACGACTTTGATTCTTCCTTTCACCAACGGATCTTTTTCAAGCTGCTCCGAAAGCTTGCAGGCCAATCGGATGATCTGCTTTGCCATATAGTAGCCCGCAGCAGCCTTTGCTCCGAAGATAAAGGTCCTGGGCTGCATCTCCACATCGGGATTTTCCCGGATCTTATTATATAAATCAATGATATGGATCAGGTTCAAAAGCTGCCGTTTGTACTCATGGAGCCTTTTGACCTGGATATCGAAGATCGAATCTGGGTTGACAATAATATTGTTATTGTTTTTAATATATTCTGCAAGTCTGATTTTATTTTCCCTTTTAATTTCTGCCAGCTTGTCTAAAACTCCCCGGTCTTCTTTATAGCTCAGCAGCTTTTCCAATTCGTTGGAGTTTCGCTTGAATCCAGGCCCGCAGAGCTCTTCGATGAAATCCGTAAGCTTTGGATTTGCCTGGCAAAGCCATCTTCGATAGGCAATGCCATTGGTAATATTCGTAAACTTTTCCGGAGTCAAGAGGGAAAATCCGTGGAATAACTTTTCCTTGATAATACCGCTGTGCAAAGAGGATACCCCATTCACCGTATGGGAAGCCATAACGCAGAGGTTTGCCATCCTGATTTTCCCGTTCAGTATGATCGCCATTTCATTTCGCAGCGGCTCGTTATCCGGAAACGATTTTTGCAGGTCCTCGTTGAGGCGTCGGTTGATTTCTTTCAAAATGGAGTGCAGTCTGGGAAGCAGTCCGGAAAAAAGAGCTTCCGGCCATTGTTCCAGTGCCTCCGGCATAACCGTATGATTCGTATAGGATACTGTTTTTGTAACGATATCCCAGGCATCTTCCCATTGATAGTCATATACGTCTATGAAAATTCGCATCAGTTCCAAAATGGACATGGTAGGATGGGTATCGTTGATATGCACCGCGATTTTTTCGTGAAAATTGTCAAGATTTACGTAAGTCTGCATATGGCGTTTCGTCAATGTCTGCATGGAAGCGGAAATGAAGAAATACTGCTGCTTCATGCGCAGGATTTTCCCTTCATCATGTGCATCCTCGGGATACAGGATTTTCGATATGATTTCAGCCTGATGCTTCTCCTCCATGGATTGCAGGTATTCACCCTTCGCGAAAAGCTCCATGTCGATGCTGATGGGTGAAGTGGACTGCCACAATCTTAAGGTATTGACTGCTTCGCTGCGGTAGCCGGAAATCAGCATATCTCTCGGTACGGCGATGACCGTGGTATAATCCGAGTGGATGAGCTTCATTCTTCCCTTGTCGTCCCAAACCTCAGAAAGCTTGCCGCCGAAATGCACTTCCTCGGATTCGTCTTCTTTGGTTATGAGCCAGCAGTCACCGAGATCAAGCCAGTCATCCGGCTGTTCGATTTGTTTCCCATCCTGTATCTTCTGTTTGAAGATACCGTATTCGTAGCAGATGGACATGCCCTGTCCAAACATTCCACAGGAGGAAATCGCATCCAAATAACAAGATGCAAGTCTTCCCAGACCGCCGTTTCCAAGGCCTGCATCCGGATCCATATGATAGAATTCTTCAATATTCTGACCGTAATCCTTCAAAGCAGACTGAAAAATCTCCTCAATCCCAAGATTAAAGAGATTATTTCTTAATGATGTGCCTGGTAAAAATTCCATAGAGAGATAAATCACCTGTTTTTCTGTTTGAGAACATATTATTTCGTGATTTTTCAGCCACATTTCAGACAAAATATCACGTACCACAAAGCAAGTAGCACGGTAGATCTGCAGTTTCGTTGCGTTATCAGGCTCCCGGCCGAAATGCCTTAAGAGTTTTCCTTCAATCAATTCCGATATTTCTTTCGATGTATAGACTTTATCCATAGATTAGTAACCTTTCTGTTGTTTCTGTATTTCTTATAACGCATCAGTAGAAAATTTTCGACTGTAGAAAATTTTCTTACATCTGTGCGTTTCAACGAGGCGGGAGAAATTTCCGCCTCGTTATATCAGCTTTTATTTCACCATTTCTTTGTATAGCCGCATATATTCTTTTGATGAAGCTTTCCAGGAAAAATCGAATTTCATGCCGTTGCCGACAAGAATATTCCATTGCTCCTTATCCCAGTAAAGCTTGACTGCCCTTCTGATTGCTCCCAACATATCCTGAGCATTGACGGACAAAAATGTGATACCGTTCCCCTTACCCGTTTCCGGATTGTAGGGAGCGATGCTGTCCTTCAAACCGCCTGTTTCTCTTACGATAGGTATCGTACCGTAACGCAGTGAAATCATCTGCGCCAATCCGCAGGGTTCGCTTACAGACGGCATCAGGAAGAGATCCGCTCCGGCATAGATCCTGCTGGCCAGTTCCGCGGAAAATGTCGTGATTACCGACATGCGTCCGGGATACTCTCTCGCCTTTCTGCGGAAGAAATCTTCATATTTCGCATCTCCCGTGCCGAGAAGAACAAACTGAATCTTTTCTTTCATCATCTCTTCAAAAACACTGATTACGAGCTCGATCCCCTTATGTTCTGCAAGCCTTCCTATCATAGCAATGATTGGAATTTCAGCGTCCTTGCCCAGTTCCATGCTGTTCTGAAGTGCGGTTTTATTTTCTTGTTTCATTCCCGGATTGTTCTTTGAGAATTTTGCCGGAATAAAAGGATCCCGGAACGGATTATATAAATGGGTATCGATTCCGTTTAAAATACCGCTCAACTTATATCTGTTTTCCTTAATGATGGTCTCAAGCCCCTTTCCGTAAAAGGGATACATGATTTCTTCGGCATAACTGCTGCTGACCGTGGTCAATTTGTCGCAGGTAACAACAGCCCCTTTCATATAGTTGATTGCTCCGTCATATTCAAGGACCCCTTTGTCCGCCTCGGAAATACCCAGCAGATCATGAAGAATGTTATTGTCGAATTTTCCCTGGTATTCGATGTTATGGATGGTAAATACGGTTTTTAACCGGCTGTAGGCTGGATCTCCTTTCAGCAGGGTTTTCAGGTAAACGGGAACCAGCGCGGTCTGCCATTCACTGCAATGAAGGATATCCGACTCAAAATCAATGATTTTCAGCGCTTCGAGAGCAGCCTTTGAATAATAAGCAAACCTCTCTCCGTCGTCGTAATAACCATAATATGCATCCCTGCCGAAATACTGCTCATTGTCCAGGAAATAAAAGGTAACACCTTCGTATTCCATCTGATAAATTCCGCAGTATTGCGTCCTCCAGGACAGCATGACGGTAAAATCCTTGATAAATTTCATTTTCGCCAGATATTTTTGACGAATGCTTTTATATAACGGCAGCATGACACGTGCATCAGCTCCCAGCTTGTTCAATTCCCTGGGCAGCGATCCGATGACATCTCCAAGACCTCCGCTTTTTGCAAAGGGCTCAGCTTCCGTGCTGATAAATAGAATGTTCAATATATCCACCTGCCTATCTACATAGTTTCCGACTGGAAAAACACTTTTTCCAGGTTAGATAATGCTCTTCTTTTCGATCACAACCGGATAAGTTTCGTGTCCTACCAACTGACGATTTTCTCTGACGATAACGTCTTTATCGAGAATCACATAGTTCAGCGAGACGTTTTTCATGATTTCCGTATTCTGCATGATGATACTATTCCTGACCTCAGCGCCCTTTCTGATAATGACTCCTCTGGACAGGATAGAATTGATGACGGTGCCTTCGATTGTGCATCCGTCGGAGATGACTGAATTGGAAACCTGACTGCCGGTGCAGTATTGTGCCGGTACGCTGTCCTTAACCTTTGTATAAACAGGCTTATCGAAAATTTGCTTTCTGACATCTTCCGAGAGCAGTTTCATGTTTTCTTTCATATAACCGGAAACACTGCTTACTTCAAAATAGATTTTTTTATGTTCATAACCGAGAATATTGAGATTACCGCACAGTCTCTGAATGATATCGTGATAAAAATCATAACGGCCAAAGGCAATGGAATCTGCCACCAGCGACTCCAACAGCGATTTTCTTATGATGAAGATGCCAAGGCTGATCGGCAATTCCGGCTGAGTATTTTCCTCTTTATTGTAAGTAAGCTCATAGACTCTCTCTCTTTCGTCCAGACTCAGCATAGCAACGCCGGAAGGAATCAGTACACCTTCTCTCGGATTTGCGTAAATCGCTGTAATATCGGCATTTCGTTCAATATGACTTTTCAATACTTCATCGTAGTTGATACTGCAGATAAAATTGCTGCCTGTGAGGATCACATAATCTGCTCTGGAACGTTTGATGGAATGCATGCTTTTATACAGCGCATCGATGGTACCCAAATAATTGCCTGCATTATCTACTACGCCCGGTGTGGAAAACGGGGAAAGGATTCTCAAACCGCCGATTTTTCTTGTCAAATCCCACTCCTTCCCGGCACCCAAATGGTCGACGAGGGAGTGATAATTGTTTCTGGCTATAATCGAAACATCATGGATTCCAGAGTTGACAAAGTTTGAAAGGATGAAGTCAATAATTCTGTATTTTCCTCCGAAAGGTACGGAGGCCAGCGTGCGGATCTTTGTCAATTCCCTGAGATTTTCACGATCGGAATAGGAAAAAACAATACCCAATTCATTCATGCTATTCACTCTCCTTATTTATAATGCTTTCGCCAACCATATCTCCGGCCGTTATCACGGTACCGTCAGCTATGGTAATTCCCTGCCCAATAACGGTAATTTCCGGGTGTTTTCCGGGTTCAACCGGGACGGAACATGCTCCCATACATACATTAGAACCGATGACCGTATCCGCTGCGATAATGGTATATTCGATGATCGATCCGCTCCCAACGGTAATGCCAGGCATCAGGATGGAATTTTTAACAACAGCGCCTTCTTTTATAGTAACATCGGGGAATATAATGCTGTTTTCGATTTCCCCGTCAATGCTGCAGCCTTCGGAAATCGTTACGTTATTCAGTTTTGCATTGCTGCCTATGTACTGCGGCGGCAAGATCCCGTTTCTGGAATAGATCTTCCATGGAGGATCGTTCAGTTCAATGGGAACATCCGGATTCAGAAGATCCATATTTGCTTCCCATAAGGATTCAACAGTCCCTACATCTTTCCAGTAACCCTTATACTCGTAGGCAAACATATTTTCTCCTGCCTGAAGCATATTGGGCAGAATATTTTTTCCAAAATCATTCTCAGAATTTTTATCTGCCTCATCGGCAACCAGATAGGCCTTCAGTTTTTCCCAGTTGAAAATATAAACGCCCATGGATGCCAGAGTGCTCTTCGGCTGTGGCGGTTTTTCTTCAAATTCATATATTTTAAGAGCTTCATCCGTGTTCATCACACCAAAACGGCTTGCTTCCTCCAGAGGAACATTGAGCACCGCAATGGTGCAATCTGCATTCTTCTGAATATGATATTCAAGCATAAGCTGATAGTTCATCTTATAAATATGATCGCCGGACAGGATCAGCACGTAGGTCGGATGACTCATTTCAATATATTCTATGTTCTGAAAGATAGCATTTGCTGTTCCTTTATACCATTCCCCTGCATTTGCCTTCATATACGGTGGTAAAATGGTAATGCCGCCGAAGAGTCTGTCCAGATCCCACGGCTGCCCGTTACCGATGTAGGCATTCAGCTCCAAAGGCCGGTACTGGGTCAGAACTCCGATGGTATCGATACCGGAGTTCACACAGTTTGATATGGTAAAATCGATAATCCGGTATTTGCCGCCGAATGGTACTGCCGGTTTCGCAACGTGGTTCGTCAGAATACCAAGACGGCTTCCCTGGCCTCCTGCAAGAAGCATTGCAATCATTTCCTTTTTCTTTTCGTAGGACATTTCAATCACCTCCAAAAGATTGTGGATAGACCGGGCAGGTCTACTTTTAAGGAATACTCATAACCGTTTTGTTCCGTTTTATCTGCGATGATGTCTTTTGACACAGCTTCACAGGTACCCCCGTATTTGATCGAGCCGGAATGAAATTCTGTTTTATAGGTACCCGCTTTTGGCACTCCTATTCGGTATTCATTTCGATTGACGGGAGAAAAGTTGCAGGCTATGATCAATTCGTCACCCTTCTTATTGATTCTTCGGAAGGATATGACGTTATTGTCGGAATCATCCGGGATTATCCATTGAAAGCCTTCCCAGCCGTCATCCAGTTCCCACAGTTCGGAAGAACTGAGGTAAAAATGATTCAGCTCCCGGATAAAATCATGAAACTTCTTGTGCATTTCGAAGTCCAGAAGACTCCAGTCCAATTCTTTCTGATAATCCCACTCTGAGAACTGAGCAAGCTCCCCGCCCATGAAGAGCAGCTTTTTTCCGGGATGTGCCATCATATAGCACAGATAGGTCCTTAGATTTGCAAATTTGGATTCATATTGTCCGGGCATTTTATTCACTAATGAGCCCTTTCCGTGAACGACCTCGTCATGGGAAAGCGGCAAAATATAGTTTTCGGAGAAAAAATAAGTTAAAGGAAAGGTCAGATTATGATGAGATCCTTTCCGAAAAAGTGGATCCGTCGTCATATATTGCAGCGTGTCGTTCATCCAGCCCATATTCCATTTGAAATTAAAGCCCAGGCCGTTTACGTGGACCGGTTTGGTGACCATGGGCCAGGCGGTGGACTCTTCCGCGATCATCAATGCATTGGGATAAAACCGGAAAATGGTCTTATTCAGGTCCTGCAGAAACGAAACAGCTTCCAGGTTTTCTTTTCCGCCATTGACATTGGGTCTCCACTGCCCTTCCTTCCTTCCGTAATCCAGATAGAGCATAGAAGCCACAGCATCTACTCTGAGCCCGTCGATATGGTACTTATCCATCCAGAACATTGCGTTGGAGATGAGAAAGCTTCTGACTTCGTTTTTGCCCCAGTCAAAAATCATGGTTCCCCATTCTTTATGCTCATTCTTAAATGGATCGTCGTATTCGTAGCAGTTGCTTCCGTCAAAGCGATACAAGCCGTTTCCGTCTTTCGGGAAATGTCCGGGTACCCAATCCAGGATCACGGCAATCCCTGCAAGATGACAGGCGTCGACAAAGGACATGAATCCTTCCGGTGAACCATACCGCGAGGTTGGTGAATAGTAACCCATCACTTGGTAGCCCCAGGATCCGTCGAAAGGATACTCGGATACAGGCATCAATTCGAGATGAGTATATCCCATTTCAATCACATATGGGATCAGTTCCTCCGCCAACTTATCATAATCAAAATAATTGCCGTCTTGATATTTCCTCCACGAGCCCAGATGCACCTCATAAATATTCATCGGTGCGGAATAGGGAGATTTCGTCTTCTGCAGACCTTGCCACCTGATATCTTTCCAGATATACCGGTCCACATTGAAGGTTTTTGATGCGGTACCCGGTCTCGTCTCCATGTGAAAACCATATGGATCCGCTTTGGTAAACAGATTTCCCTGCGCGTCCTTAATCATATATTTATATGCCGTATACTCTTTGATATCGGGAATAAATATCTGCCAGATTCCTTGCGTCGTGATCCGATCCATAAGAAATTCCGTTGAGTTCCACTGGTTGAAATCACCCATAACGGAGATTTTCTGTGCGTTAGGAGCCCAGACACGGAAAAGATACCCTTCCTTACCATTTTGAGCAGCAGGATGAGCGCCCATCAGTTCATAGGCTTTTGCAGCGGTTCCCTGATGAAACAGATAGACAGGCATTTCGAAAGCTTTATCCATGAAGCAACCCCCTGTTTGTTAAGATTTTCTTAATTCATATGAACAATTTGTAATTTGCTATAATTATATGTTATTATGTTTACTAAAGCAAGATTAGGAGGAAGATATATGAGACGATTGATCGCCGTTACATTGATACTTTGTTTATGCTTTACAACATTAACAGGATGTAATGGCAATGAAGAAGAAGTGAACAACGATGCCGCAGTACAAACGGCCATATTAGATGAATTCAATAAAATTTCTCAAATTCCAAGAGAATCCGGACTCGAAAGAGCAATGAGCACCTATCTGAAAAACTGGGCAAAAGAAAATGGATTTGATGTAATTCGGGATAGTTCAAATAATGTTATTATCACGAAACCTGCTTCTGCAGGATATGAAAATGCTCCCACTACCATACTCCAGTGCAATATGGACAGCAAAATCGCTGTCGCAGATAGCACTGTCTTTAATCCGCTCAGCGATCCGGTTACAATGATTGATAATGGAGAAACCTTGAGGGCAGACGGTACAAGCATTGGCGCCGATAGCGGTATCGGTATGGCAACCGCCTTGTATATAATAAAGAATGCCCAGAAACACGGCCCGATCAGAGCTGTTTTTACAACAGATGGAGAAACCGGAATGACCGGCGCAGAAAAGCTGAAGTCAAAATACCTGGAAGGTGAGTATCTGATCAATTTAGGTTGGGATTCTGACCGTTCCGCCTTAATCGGCAGCGGAGGTACGGCGTCCTATGATATGAAGCATAAGATCGAATGGGCACCTCCTCAGAATGCAATCCCTTATGTGCTGTCCCTCAATGGTCTTGCCGGTGGAGATGCCGATGAAGAAATCGGCAAAGGCGGAGCGAATGCCATAAAAACCATTGGAGAAGTCCTGGCAAATGCACAAGGCAAAGGGATTCTGTTTGAACTTGGATCATTTAACGGAGGAATCTCCAGAGATACCCTCCCTACTGCAGCTTCCGCATTGATCATCATCAACGAATCCGATCAGAAAAAAATGCAGGAAGTGGTCGATGATGCAATTGATGCTTTCAAGGATGCTTACGGCGACGTAGAAAAGGATTATACGTTTACCTATCAGGAAGCCGAAATGCCTTATCAAGTAGTCTCATTTGAAGGCAACGGCAGCATTATAAGCTTTATTTACGGTATCATCAATGGTGTGCAGTCCATGTCGGAATCCTATGAGGATATAGTGGAAAGCGCCTCCAATTTAGGTTTGGTTTCCACGGCTACCGGTGATTTTCTCGCGGAAGTATCGGCGGCAAGCACCTCGGATGTTGGATTATATGAAATCACCACAGCACACGAAGCGATCAGCAGTATGAGCAGTTTAGATTATACTTTTTATGAAGGTGTTCCTCGTTGGCCGGATCATCCGGACAGCTATCTGGTCACCTCCATTCAGAATATCTATTCCAATTTATATGATGATAAAATGTCGGTTGATATCGCTCATACAGAACGTGAATGCGGTTGGTATGCAAAGAAAAATCCAAAACTTCAAATTGTTTCCGTAGGTCCAAGGATCGAGAACGCAAATCTTCCCAACGAAACATTGATCCTGGATACGGTGATAAAACCTGCAAACTTGATCATGGCCTTCCTGGAGCAGACAAACGTCATGCAGTAGCTGTAATACCGCCATCTCCGGATTCAGTAGAAACCACGGATTTCTCTGAATCCGTTATTTTATATCGATATTGTCCGCTGTTAACGTACTCAGATGCAAGGTGCCAAGCTTTTTCCCGACGATCTCCTTAAAAATATCAAGCTGCGGAGCCCTCAAAGTGATATTATGGCAATCCGATCCGACAAAATCCACCCATCCCTCTTTCATCAGTTTTAATGTTTCCGACCTTGTTTTTCTGTTTACAACAGAATCCGCATTGAACTGAAGCATACAGCCAAGGTCGACCAGTTTCTGAAATACTTTCTCTTTATGCTCTTTTACTGCTTCATATCTCTCCGCATGAGCGATGATAGGACATATACTATATTTTGCAATAAGGCGGTCAATCTGTCTGAATACTCCTAAGCTCCATTTTTCAGTGTAAGGCAGCTCGAGAAGCAGATAACCGCTTTTGCCAATGCACAGACCTTCTATTGAATCTATGGAAAACAGCGGCTCAGAAAGATAAGTCTCGCTCCCAAGGATCAACTCCATATCACTGTCCGCTATCGACTGATAGGAAATGTCCCTCCTTCTCAGAAAATCCGAAAGGATTTCCAAATGGGGATAATAATGAGGTGTCAAAACGATCTTTTTGACACCTTGTGTTTTAAGCAGCGAAATGAGGGATAGGGCCTCATCCCTGTCTTTTGCGCCGTCATCCATTTCGGGTAGAATGTGAGTATGAAGATCAATCATGATCTCACTCCTCCTCAATAAAACTATTTGTATTGCTCCCCGTATTGATAGTGATATTTACGATATCCTTGCTTTGAATATCCGTAATTCCCATTATTTGCAACTCCGTTCAGGATAATTCCAAGTACTTTTGCATTGGCAAACTTAAGACTGGATAAAGCGTGGCCGAATTCGGGGTGTGTCGTCTGCCCTTGCCTGACCACCATCACTACGCCGTCCGTCATCGTCGTAAGTGCCAGGGCATCGGTAACCACGTTGATGGGAGGCGTATCCAGCAGAATGTAATCGTACTGCATGGAAAGTTTGAATAAAAGTTCGTCCATTGCGGCGCTGCCCAGCAGTTCAGCCGGGTTAGGCGGAATCGTTCCGCCGCAGATCACCTTTAATTTATCATAACCTGTATCCTGTACTGCCTCTTCTGCATCATTCATTCCGGCAAGCACCTCAGAAAGTCCCGGAATACCTTTTACTTTAAAAAATTTATGTATTGTCGGCTTCCGCAAATCACAATCCAATATTAAGATATTGGAATTTGTCTGGGCCAAGGTGATCCCTAGATTACAGCAGTTTGTTGATTTTCCTTCGTAAGGCGTGGTGCTTGTGATGATAATGCGCTTACAACCCCTGTTCTGCACAGTAAACATAAGGTTAGTCCGTAATGTTTTGTATGCCTCGACAACAGAGAAATTCGTATTTCCATTTATGATGCTTACTGTTTTTCGTTCCTGTTTTACTTTCCTTTTCCCGATATGTACCATGTCCCCGACTTCCTCCTTATCTTTCTTCGATCATTGGAATGACTCCGAGAATCGGCACATCGTAGTGCTTAAATAAATCATCCTCATCCTTGACCCGCTTGTCCAGCATATTAAGAACAAATGCTATCATGATTCCCGACATAAAACCAAGTGCAAAGCCTATAGCAGTATTTTTTAATAAATCAGGGGAGCTAGGTTGTGAGGGGAGTGTAGCTGGATCAACCACCCTGACTGCATCTGCATCCTTTATTTCTAATATTTTTTGCGGTGCAAGACGCGCAATGGTATTTGCAATAAGCAAAGATTGCTTCGGATCATATGTAGTGACCTGAATTTTAAAAATTTCCGTCTCGTTAACAGGGGTAATAACAACCATTTCGTTCAGTTCCTTTGCAGTATAGTCAAGATTGTTTGCCTTTGCAACGGAATTCATAAAGTTGTTGGTCTTTAAGATCTCTATATATGTATTTACTACTTTTTGCGCGTAATTTAGCTCATTTAGTGAGGTATACATATCTACACTGTCGTTTTTGGGTGCAACATACATAGACACGGAAGCCGTGTATTTTTCATTAATTATAAATTTTGTAACGACGAATGTACCTGCAGTTCCCAGCGCAACGCAAAGTACAATGATCAATAGGTGCTTTAAAAGTATTGCAAAAATATCCGACAGGGAATATTCGATTTCCATTTCATTTTCCATTTTATTTTGCTCCTTCTATACTTTATTCAAGATTCAAGTCCCTTTTCAAAATGCCATGCATCTCTGCACATTTCTACAATTCCACGATTAGCTGTCCAGCCTAATTCTCTATTGGCTTTGGCAGCATCGGCGTAACATTCTGCAATATCCCCAGGTCTTCGTTCAACAATCTTATAGGGTATTCTAATTTTGTTCGCCTCTTCAAAAGCCTTTACCAGCTGAAGCACACTGGTTCCATGGCCTGTGCCAAGATTATATATATGTACACCTTCTGTGAGATGATCAAGTGCAGCCACATGTCCTTCAGCCAGGTCAATAACATGGATGTAGTCTCTGATACCTGTTCCATCTATAGTTGAATAATCGTTTCCAAATACTCGTAATTTCTCAAGTTTTCCCTTTGCAACCTGTGTTATAAAAGGCATCAGGTTGTTTGGAATGCCATTAGGATCCTCTCCAATCAATCCTGATTCGTGTGCTCCCACTGGATTAAAATAACGTAGAAGCGAAACAGCAAATTCAGGATTTACCTTTGCAATATCTTTTATGATTCTTTCACATATTGCTTTTGTTTCACCGTATGGATTTGCTGTGGGTAAAAGCTCCATTGTCTCAACAAAAGGTATCTTATTCTCACCATAAACAGTTGCTGAGGAACTGAATACAAATCTGTTTACGTTGTATTTCAGGCATGTTTTAGCTAATACCATTGTACTTACTATATTATTGTAATAATACTTTATTGGATTTTGAACTGACTCTCCCACAGCTTTAAACCCTGCAAAGTGAATAACACCATCAATCTTATGGTTTGAAAAAATAGTATTAACGTCTGTTTCATCAGTTACATCGATCTTGTAAAAAGTAAGCTCTTTATTTGTTATCTTTTTAATATTATCTATTACTTCTGCTTTACTGTTACTAAGATTATCTGCCACTATTACCTCATGTCCTGCTTCCTGCAAGGCAACACAGGTATGTGATCCTATGTATCCGGCCCCACCTGCCACAAGTATATTCATTAAAATTCCCCTTCCTTTAACCCTATCATAAATTGTTCTAAAAAATTCGTGCAGTAAGGCAGACATTTTCTATCATTATTTTACATGATTTAAATGTCAATTTATGTCTAAAAGAGCAAGGGCGAGGAAAAAAATTAAAAAAATATCATATTCCTTGATCTATACTTTTTCATGAAATTACGTATACTTAGATAGACCAATAACCCAGTGAGAGTTCCTCCAAAATCAATCAGGCAATCCTTTACCATTGAGTTTCTTCCGGGTACAAAACTTTGATAAAACTCATCCAGGTTCGCAATAAGCAGACATATGAAAAGAATCCATCCAACCGAAGTTCTTAAATTTATCTTGTTGGCTTCACATGTTATTAGTAGCAATACGCATAAAGCAAAATATTCAATGAAGTGTCCGCTTTTTCGGATTAATAAGTCGACCTGATTGACATTTGTTTCGCTGCCGAATACCGTGCTATGGATTTCTTCTGAGACAGTGTTATGGATTTCCTCTGAGAGCTTTATGGTCTTCTTATCTGAATTGGAATCAGAGGACATATAGAAAATAAAACAAATCAACAAGATGCAGACTAAAGACATTAATCTTCCGTACCATTTATTTGCCATGATTAGCTAACCTCTCTCATCTTTATGCAAAAAGTTTATCTTTATATACTCCGGCAACAATTAGTTTTTTGAAAGACTCTGCGACTATTCTCTTATACTCTTTATATGTAACGCCAAACCATTCATCCTGTGTAGTTGATTCCTTCGTTTGTCCACGAACTGCTCACGACATTTGCCGAAATCT